>NZ_JBSGZO010000066.1:0-26980 GCF_053611045.1 Streptomyces sp. NPDC054841
CACCATCGCCTCGGCCTCGGCGACCGAGTTCGCCAGCGGCTTCTCGCACAGGACGTGCTTGCCCGCCTCCAGCGCCGCGATCGCGATCTCCGCATGGCTGTCACCCGGTGTGCAGACGTCGACGAGCTGCACGTCGTCGCGGGTGACGAGGGCACGCCAGTCGGTCTCCGCGGCCGCCCAGCCGTGTCTGGCCGCTGCGGCCCGTACGGCGGCCGCGTCGCGGCCGGCGATCGCGGCGAGGACCGGCCGCGCCGGCAGATCGAAGACACGGCCGACGGTGCGCCACCCCTGGGAGTGGGCGGCGCCCATGAACGCGTATCCGACCATGCCAACGCCGAGTGTCGGCGGCGCGGCCTCGCTGGTCTCGCTGTCCCTCTTTTCCATGAGTCTCCTAGCGAGGGGACACCGGCCTCAGCCGGTGGGGAAATTGCTTCCCTGACTTGTGGTACTTTTTGTCCGTTCCGCAAGGGATCGGTTCGGGCTGGACCGCAACCCTCGGGTTGGAAGCTCCCTTCCTTCGGGTTGGGGAGCGGAGTCACACGGGTTCCTCCTCGTCGATTGCTCGGTCGGTGAAGGTCAGTTGAAGCCCGTAGGCAGGTACTCGTCGACGTTGTCCTTGGTGACGACGGCCGAGTAGAGAGTGACCGAGGCGGGGATCTCCAACTCCGCCATGCCGCCGACGCCCTTGCCCTGGCCCAGCGCCCGGGCAAGGTCGATGGCGGAGGCGGCCATGGTCGGCGGGTAGAGGACGGTCGCCTTCAGTACCCCGTTGTCGGCCTTGATGGCGTCCATCGCGGACTTGGCCCCGGCGCCGCCGACCATCAGGAAGTCGCTGCGGCCCGCCTGCTGGATGGCGCGCAGGGCGCCGACGCCCTGGTCGTCGTCGTGGTTCCAGAGCGCGTCGAACTGCTTCTGCGCCTGGAGCAGCTGAGCCATCTTGGCCTGGCCGGACTCCACCGTGAACTCGGCTGCCTGGCGGGCGACCTTCTTGATGTTGGGGTAGTTCTTGAGGGCGTCGTCGAAGCCCTGGGTGCGCTGTTTGGTGAGCTCCAGGTTGTCCATCCCGGCGAGCTCGACGACCTTGGCGTTCGGCTTGTCCTTGAGCTGCTCGCCGATGTAGCGGCCGGCGTTGAGGCCCATGCCGTAGTTGTCGCCGCCGATCCAGCAGCGGTAGGCCTGCGGGGACGCGAAGATCCGGTCCAGGTTGATCACGGGGATGCCGGCCTTCATGGCCTGGAGTCCGACCTGGGTGAGGGCCTTGCCGTCGGCCGGCAGGATCACCAGCACATCGACCTTCTTGTTGATCAGCGTCTGGATCTGGCCGATCTGGGCCGCGGTGTCGTTCGAGCCCTCGGTGATCTCCAGGGTCACCTCGGAGTACTTCTTCGCGCGCTCCTTGGCGTTCTCGTTGATGGCGTTGAGCCAGCCGTGGTCGGCCTGAGGTCCGGCGAAGCCGATGGTGACGGGCTTGCCGGGCTTGTCGTCGGCCGCCGGGACATTGTTCGTGGCCGTGTCCTGCTTCTTGGGCTCATTGCTGGTGCAGGCGGCGAGGAGAGCGCCGGTGGAGACGGCGGCGGTGCCGAAGAGCAGTCCTCTGCGGCTGGTGGCCGGGATTTCTGGCATGGCGACAGACCCCTTTCGGGACAGGGTGCGAGCGGGTGTGCGGGGAGGGGGAGATGACGAGGTGTCACGTACGCGATGTCACACGTCACACGTGCTGCGTCAACGCGACATTCAACACGCGCCGTTCAACGCGATGTAAACACGCGCTGGTCAACGTGCTGTGTCACGCTTCGCCGTTGCGCAAGGTGCTGCGCTGGACCAGGACGGCGGCCACGATGATCGCTCCCTTGGCGATCTGCTGGACGGCGCTCTCCAGATTGTTGAGGGCGAAGATGTTGGTGATGGTGGTGAAGACGAGCACGCCGAGGACGGAGCCGACGATGGTGCCGCGGCCGCCGCTGAGCAGGGTGCCGCCGATGATCGCGGCGGCGATGGCGTCGAGTTCGTACAGGTTGCCGTTGGTGTTCTGACCGGAGCCGGACAGGATGATCAGCAGGAAGGCCGCGATTCCGCAGCACAGTCCGGAGAGCAGATAGAGGTGGAGCCGCTGGCGGCGTACGTCGATGCCGGCGAGCCGGGCCGCTTCCGCGTTACCGCCGACGGCGACCGTGCGGCGTCCGAAGGTCGTACGGTTCAGCAGCAGCCAGCCGACGACGGTCACGGCGGCGAAGACCAGGACCAGCGGCGGGATGCCGAGGATGTAGGCGTCGGGGACACCGAGGTCGAGGACCGACTGCACGGTGACGATCTGGGTCTTGCCGTCGGTGATCTGCAGGGCGAGCCCGCGCGCCGAGGCGAGCATGGCGAGGGTCGCGATGAACGGCACCATGCCGCCGTAGGCGATGAGCAGTCCGTTCACCAGTCCGCAGCCGAGACCGACGACGACCGCGGTGAAGAGGATGCCGGCGAAGCCGTATTCCTGGGTCGCGACCGTCGTCGCCCACACCGAGGCCAGGGCCACGATCGCCCCGACGGACAGATCGATGCCGCCGCTGGTGATGACGAAGGTCATGCCGACGGTGACGACGCCGATGACGGACGCCTGGGTGAGCACCAGCTGGAGGTTGGCGGTGTCCAGGAAGGTGTCGGGCCTGGTGATGCCGCCGACCGCGATCAGTACGACGAGGACACCGAGGAGGGACAGGTTGCGGACGTCGGCGCGCAGTCCCAATGCCGGCCGACCGCGCCTGGCGGCCGGGGACTTGACCGTGGCCGGCGGCGGTGCCTGCGGGGCCTCGGAGGCAGGCTGCGTCATGAGCTGGGGCTCCCTTCCATGACAAAGTCGAGTACACGGTGCTCGTCCAGCTCCCCGGCGGGCGCCGTATGCACGACGTGACCCTCGCGGAGCACCAGCACCCGGTCGGCCAGACCGAGCACTTCGGGGACCTCGCTGGAGACGAGGAGGACGGCGAGTCCGTCGTCGGCGAGCCGGCGGATCACGGCGTACAGCTCGGCGCGAGCGCCGACGTCGACGCCGCGGGTCGGCTCGTCGAGCAGCAGGATGCGGCAGCCACGCAGCAGCCACCGGGCGAGGACGGCTTTCTGCTGGTTGCCGCCGGAGAGGGTCCGGACGCGGGTGTCGGGGTTGTCGGGCCGCAGCGAGAGCTCCCTGGTGGCCTGCTGCGCGGCCCGTCGCTCGGCGCCCCGGTCCAGCCAGCCGCCGCGCGAGAAGCGGGAGAGCGAGGACACCGACACATTGCGGGTGACGGATTCGAGCATCAGCAGGCCCTGGGCCTTGCGTTCCTCGGGCGCGAGTCCGAGTCCGGCGCGGACCGCGGAGCGCACACTGCCGAGAGTGAGGGGGCGGCCGTCGACGGTGACCCTTCCCGCGCTGGGCTTACGGGCGCCGTAGATGGTTTCCAGGATCTCCGAGCGTCCGGAACCGACCAGTCCGGCGAGGCCGACGATCTCCCCGGCCCGCAGTTCGAGGTCGACGGGGGCGAACTCGCCGTCTCTCGTGAGTCCTTCGACGCGCAGTACGGGTTCACCGCCGGGCGGGGTCGCGGGCCGGTCCGGGAAAACGTACTCGACGTTGCGGCCGGTCATCATGGCAACGATGTCGCGCGTGGGGGTGTCCTTCGCGGGAAGCCCCCCGGCAACGGCCCGGCCGTCCTTGAGGACGGTGACACGGTCGCCGATCCGACGGATCTCCTCCAGCCGGTGGGAGATGTAGACGACGGCGACGCCGTCGGAGGTGAGGTCGGCGACGATACGGAAGAGATTGGCGGTCTCGTCCGGGTCGAGGGCCGCGGACGGCTCGTCCATGACGATGAGGCGCACGTCGTGGGAGAGCGCGCGGGCCATGGAGACGATCTGCTGCTGTGCGGCGGAGAGTTGGCCGACGGAGCGGCCCGGGTCGATCTCGGGGTGGCCGAGGCGGCGCAGGAGCCCGGTGGTGGCCCGGCGGGCCTCGCGGCCGCGGACGACGAAGCCGGCGGCGGTCGGTTCATGGCCGAGGAAGACGTTCTCGGCGACCGACAGGCCCTCCACCAGGTCGAGTTCCTGGTAGATGGTGGCGATGCCGAGCCGCATGGCGGCGATGGGCGACTTCAGTGAGACGGGGTCGCCGCGCCAGGTGATCTCTCCGTCGTCGGGCTGGTGGGCTCCGGCGAGGACCTTGATGAGGGTCGACTTTCCGGCGCCGTTCTGGCCGAGGAGGCAGTGGACTTCGCCGGCCCGGACGTCCAGGTCGACGCCGTCGAGTGCACGGACACCGGGAAAGGACTTGGTGATGCCGGACATGGTGAGGAGCGGTGGTGCGGGTGGTTCTGGTGGTTCTGGTGCCATGACGAATCCCCTCGGCGGGTGCGGGTGCTGCGCGTGCCGTTTCGGGTGGTGCCGTGGTTCCGGTGGTGCTGTCCGGCGCGGGCCGGTGGTGGCTTGTGCCCACCCGTTCCTCCGCTGGGACTCCGTCCTGGGGGACCCTGGGGGGCGCCTCCCAGGCGGAGCTCTGGGGGGGGGGGGGGACGAAAGCCCCCGAACCCTCACGCAGGAGAGAACAGGTGGTCGCTGATGAGCCGGGCCGCGCCGATCACTCCGGCGGTGGGGCCCAGTTCGCCCAGCACGATGGGGAGATTGCCGGTGGCCAGCGGCAGTGACTGCCGGTAGACCTGGGTGCGGACACTGGCGAGCAGGGTGTGTCCGAGGCCGGTGACCCCGCCGCCGATCACGACGAGACCCGGGTTGAAGAAGCTGACGAGTCCGGCGATGACCTGGCCGACGCGGTTGCCGCCCTCACGGATGAGATCGAGGGAGGTGGCGTCGCCGGCGGCCGCGGCCGCGGCGACATCGGCGGCGGTGAGCTTGCCGGCCGCCTCCAGTCGTGCGGCAAGTTCCGACGACTGTCCGGTACGGGCCGCGTCCTCGGCGTCGCGGGCGACCGCGGCGCCGCTGAAGTGGGCTTCCAGGCAGCCCCTGTTGCCGCAGGCGCAGGCGCGTCCGTCGGCCTCGACCTGGATGTGGCCGATGTCGCCGGCGCTGCCGGTCGTACCGCGGTATACCTCGCCGCCGACGACGATGCCGCAGCCGATGCCCGTACCGATCTTGACGCAGAGGAAGTCGCCTACGGAGCGTGCGACGCCCGCGTGCTGCTCCCCCATCGCCATCAGGTTCACATCGTTGTCGACCATGACCGGGCAGCCGAGTTCCTGGCTGAGTGCCTCGCGGACCGGGAAACCGTCCCAGCCGGGCATGATCGGCGGTGCGACGGGCACGCCTTCGGGGAACCGGACGGGGCCCGGCACTCCGATGCCCGCTCCGTCGAAGCCTTCGGCGAGCCCGGAGGCCCTGAGCTTGGCGGCCATCGCGAGGACCTGCTCGAAGACGGCGACCGGGCCCTCACGGACGTCCATCGGGTGATTGAGGTGGCCGAGGACCTCCAGTTCGGCGTTGGTGACGGCGACATCGACGGACGTGGCGCCGATGTCGACGCCGAGGAAGCGCAGGTTGGGGGCGAGCCGGATGTTGTGCGAGCGGCGCCCGCCGCGGGAGGCGGCGAGCCCGTCCGCGACGACCAGGCCGGTCTCCAGCAGCCGGTCGACCTCGACGGCGAGCTTCGACCGCGAGAGATCGACCTGATCGCCCAGCTGGGCACGGGAGTTGGGCCCGCCGTCGCGCAGCAGCCGCAGCAGCCGCGCCTGATGCGCGTTGGCGGGTCGAGCCGTCATACGTCTCACGCGCCCCTCCCCGCCCTTCCAGAACCGTCTCCGGCGGATGTGTCCGCCGGGCTTTCGAGGGGAACGTAGCAGCGCTTTCCCGGGGTGGGAAGAAGTTGAGCATGAATCCACCACAACTTTCTCCACACCGAGGACAAAGCCGTTCGGGTGCGTCCGTCCGCGTAGATCGGGCCCCGCGCGGTGCCGTGCCACTGGTGTTGCCACAGGTGGCGAAGCACGATGGGCCGGACGGGACAGGGAACGACGGAAGGTATGCCGCATGATTCTGGTCACGGGCGCCACGGGGAACGTCGGCTCCGAGCTCGTTCGCGCACTGGCCGAAGCGGGCGCTCCCGTGCGGGCGTTCAGCAGATCGGGTGCTTCGGCCGCGCTGCCCGAGGGCGCCGAAGGGGTGTCTGGCGATCTGAACAGCGCGGAATCGGTGGCCGCGGTCCTCAAGGATGTACGGGCCGTCTTCCTGATGCCGGGCTATCAGCAGGCGCGCGAGTCGCTCGCGGCCCTGCGTGCGGCGGGCGTCGAGCGGGTCGTGATGCTCTCCGGCGGCGCGGTGGCGACAGGTGACATGACGAACGCGGTGACGCGCTACCTGACGGAGGCGGAGACGGCGGTCGAGGAGTCGGGACTGCCGTGGACGTTCCTGCGGCCGTACTCGTTCATGTCCAACACCCTGGAGTGGGCGGAGGGTCTGCGCGCCGGGGACGACACGGTGCGCGCGCCGTTCGCTGGGGTACCGGTGGCCACCGTCGACCCGTACGACATCGCAGCCGTGGCGGCGCTGGCGCTGACGTCGTCCGGGCACGAGGGCAGGGCCTACGCGCTGTCCGGCCCGGAGGCGCTGCTGCCCGCCGACCGGGCGCGGATTCTGGGTTCCGTGCTCGGACGTGAGCTGGACTTCGTGGCCCTCTCCGACGAGGAGGCCCGGGTGCTCATGGAGGAGCAGATGCCTGTCGCGTACGTCGACGCCTTCTTCAGCTTCTACGTCGACGGGACGCTCGACGAGTCACAGGTGCTGCCGACCGTCGGCGATCTGCTGGCGCGGCCACCGCGCACTTTCGGGCAGTGGGCGGCAGAGCACGCCGACGCGTTCAGGGCGCGTCCCTGACCTCCGTCACTGCGGTCGTGCCGGACCCTGCCGGGCCCGGCAGGGTCCGGCCGGAGTCCTGGTCCGGCCAGCGGGCCGTGAGCAGCAGCGCGATGTCGTCGGGGCGGTCCGTGGCTTTGCGTGCCTCGCGGATCAGACGGTCGGCGGTCTCCGCGATGGTCTGGGCACCGGTCTCGGCGAAGGTGGCACGCAGCCGCTCGATGCCGATGTCGATGTCCGTGCCCGGCTTTTCGATCAGTCCGTCGGTGTACAGGGCCAGTACCGCCCCGGGCTCCAGGACCAGCTCGCTGACGGGGTACGTCTCCTCGGCGTCGACGCCGAGGACGAGGCCACCGGGGAGGTTCAGGACCTCGGTCCCGCCGTCGGGCCTGCGCAGCAGGGGCTGCGGATGTCCGGCGCGCACGGCCTGGGCGGCGCCCGTCGCCGGGTCGAACCGGACGTAGCAGCAGGTGGCGAACTGTGCGGGGTCGAGGTCGATGAGGAGCCGGTTGGTGCCGCTCATGACCTCGTCCGGTTCCCGGCCGGCCAGTGCGAACGCCCGTACGGCGCTGCGCAGCTGCCCCATGATCGCCGCGGCGGCGACACCGTGGCCCTGGACGTCGCCGATGACGAGGGCCAGGCCGCCGTGGGTCTCGATGACGTCGTACCAGTCGCCGCCGACGTCCATGCCCTGGGTGCCGGGGAGGTAGCGCCCGACCGTCTCCACGTTCTCGACCGTGGGCAGCCGGTGTGGCAGGAGGGCGGACTGGAGGCCCCGGGCGACGCCGGCTTCGGTGTCGTAGCGCTGGGCTCGTTCGAGGGCCTGCGCGATGAGTCCGGCAAGGGCGGTGAGGACGGTGCGCTCCTCGGGTGCGAAGCCGCGCGGCTGGTCGAAGCCGAGGATGCAGGAACCGACGGGACGGCCGGAGGCGATCAGCGGGAGGAAGGCACGGGCGCCGACGGAGGCGTCGAGGGCGAGACCCGGATAGGCCGCGGCCAGCTGCTGCATGGACTCGAAGAAGATCGGGCGGCCGGTGGTGAGCGTTTCGACGCCGGGGATACGGGCGTCGAGTCCGACGCCTTCGAAGGGGGCGAGGAAGCCGGGCGGGAATCCGGTCTCCCAGGCCAGATAGAGGTGGCGTTCGTGCAGGACGTAGATGGCCAGTTGGCGGCCGCCGAACGCGGGCAGCAGTTCTTCGGTGACGACGGCGGACACCTGACGGGCGGTGACGGCCTCGGTCAGCGCGATGGCGAGGGCGACCGGGCGGTAGAGCGCGGTGGCCCGGTCGGCGGGTGAGGCGAAAGCGCCCATCCCGGTGCCCGGCCGGCTGACGGAACCCGGTGTGTAGGCGGGGCTTTCGGCGGCGGCGACCGTGACGGTCAGTGCGCGATGGCCGGGGTAGAGGGTGACCGACACCCAGTCCTGCTCGCCGCGGTCCGCCTGGAACTTGACGGGTTCGTGGGAGATCAGCGCCGCCCGGTAGTAGTCGTCGTAGGCGGGCCGGGAGAGCCAGGGCACGGCTTCCCACAGCACCCTGCCGGCCAGTTCGGTGCGGGTGAGCCCGAGCAGCTCCTCGGCCTTGGGGTTGACGTAGGTGATCCGCCCGCCCCGGTCGAGGGAGAAGACGCCGTCGGGAAGGCGGTCCCCCGCCTCGGTGGCGATCGCACCCGCGCCGAGGTCGATGACGGATCCGGCGATGCGGCGCGTTGCGATGCCGTCGGCCGGGTGCACCGGGCGGCCGGTGAACTCCACGAGGGAGGGCGGGCTCTCGCCGTGCAGGATCCGGAGTCTGCGGGCCACCGGACGGCCGTCCTGGGCGGCTTCCCGTGCGACGGCCCACAGCTGGTACGCGTCCTCGGGGGTGACCTTCGCGGTGAGGGCGTCGATGGTGCCGTCGAAGTGGGCGGGGTCGATGCCGAGGATCGCGCAGAGTTCCTCGTCGGCCGTGAGGGCGCCGCTGCCGAGGTCCCAGTCGAAGGTGCCGATCCGGACGGGGCGGACTGCGGGTTCGGGGGGCTGGACCACGATCGGTTCCTCCCTCCACAGCACCTCGGTGCCGCCCTTCTGCAGTTCCGCGAGGGCGGCGCCGAGGCGATGGCCCGCGTCGTCCATGCGGCGTTTGTCGGCCTCGTCGACCGGCTTCCCGGGCGTGGCGGGGCGCAGCACCATGAGCACCCCGAACCGGTCGGTTTCGCTCAGGACGGGGACGTAGAGGGACCCGAACGGGAATGGCAGACCGGCTATGAGCTGCGGGAACCGCCGCATGGCCTCTTCGCCGTCGGCGAGGTGGATGGGCTGACAGCTGCGATAGCACTCGGCCACCGGGAAGGGCCGGTTCACATGCATACGCCACCAGGGGCGGAACAGCGTCCCCGGCAGCCCCGAGAGCACGGCGAGCCGCAGCCGGCCCTGCGTCTCGGAGCGCAGGTACACCCCGCCCGCGTAGCCGCCCACCGCACCGGCCGCCTTGACCGCGGCCTCGGCGAGCACCATGCCGAGCTCGTCCGGGCCGCGGACAGCACTGCCGCTCGTCCCGCGCTGCGGCCCGCTCTCAGCTTGCGGGCCAGCCCTGGCCGCGCCGTACCAGGTCACATAGCAAGGATGCGTCAGTGCCGCCCGAAAACGCACCTCCAGCGCGGCCGCACGCAGGCCGTGACCGGTGACCTCCGCCGGTCGTCGGCCGCCGGTCACATGTCACCGGTCACGGCATGCGGCTCAGGCCTCACGCCGGTGGTAGGTCCTGCGGGTGTGCTCGGTGTGCGCCCGCATGATCTCGGTGGCCCGCTGCTCGTCGCGGGCGGAGATGGCCGCGATCAGCTCCCGGTGCTCGATCCAGGACTGCTTGCCGCGCTGCCGGGCGACCGGGGTGTAGTACCAGCGGACCCGGCGGTCGACCTGCCCAGCCAGCTCGGCCAGGACGACATTGCCGGCCAGCTCCATGACCTTGGCGTGGAAGGCGGCATTGGTCGCCACCGCCGTGTCCACGTCGCCGTCGGCGACTGCCTGTTCTCCCTTGGCGCAGAGCTCTTCGAGCGCCGTGATGCCCGCCGATCCGGAGTCGGCCGCGGCGAGGCGGGCGGCCTCGGCCTCCAGCAGCGTACGGACCGACAGCAGCTGGTCGGCCTCCTCCTCGGTGGGCTCATGGACGAACGCGCCCTGGGCGGGGCGCAGATCCACCCATCCTTCGGTGTTGAGCCGCTGCAGTGCCTCTCGTACGGGCTGGCGGGAGACTCCGAGATGGCCGGCGAGTTCGCTCTCGACCAGATGCCGGCCGGGCCGCAGGGCGTGGGTGGTGATGAGCTCCAGCAGCGCCTCGTACACCCGCTCGCGCAGCGGCCCCGGCCGCTCCAGCCTGGGCACGGCTCCTTGCGGCAGTCCTGCGGACAACATCGCGTCCCCTCCGGTGCGATCAGTACCGAGTGCGGTCGATTCCGTGCACTCAGATGCACTCGGATGCACTCAGTGCCGTGCGATTGGGCTGGAAGGCGGTCGACTGGAAAGCGGTCGACTGGAGAGCGATTGGCTATTGTCTACAGTCTACCGAGGCCAACCCGCTCAGGGGCAGCGAATGACCTGGCCCGCGTACGAGAGATTTCCGCCGAAGCCGAAGAGCAGGGCCGGCGCTCCCGAGGTGACCTCGCCGCGCTCCACCAGTTTGGACAGGGCCATGGGGATCGAGGCTGCCGAGGTGTTGCCCGATTCGACGACATCGCGGGCCACGACCGCGTTCACCGCGCCGATCCGGCGGGCGACGGGCTCGATGATCCGCAGGTTCGCCTGGTGCAGCACGACCGCGGCCAGTTCCTCGGGCGCGATGCCGGCCTTCTCGCACACCCGGCGGGCGATCGGCGGGAGCTGGGTGGTGGCCCAGCGGTAGACGGACTGGCCCTCCTGGGCGAAGCGGGCCGGGGTGCCCTCGATCCGTACGGCGTGGCCCATCTCCGGGACCGAACCCCACAGCACGGGCCCGATGCCCGCATCCGCCTCGTCGCACGCCTCCACGACCGCGGCGCCCGCACCGTCGCCGGTGAGGACGCAGGTGGTGCGGTCGGTCCAGTCGGTGACCTCGGACATCTTGTCGGCGCCGATGACCAGGGCGCGGGTCGCGGACCCGGCGCGTACGGCGTGGTCGGCGGTGGCGAGGGCGTGGGTGAAGCCGGCGCAGACGACGTTGAGGTCCATGACCGCGGGAGCTGCCATGCCGAGCCGGGCGGCGACGCGCGCTGCGGTGTTCGGGGAGCGGTCGACGGCGGTGGAGGTGGCGACCAGGACCAGATCGATGTCGGCGGGGGTCAGTCCAGCCGCGGCGAGAGCCTTCGCGGCGGCGTGGGCGGCCAGCTCGTCCACCGGCTCGTCCGGGCCCGCGACATGGCGGGTCCTGATGCCGACCCGGCTGGTGATCCATTCGTCGCTGGTGTCGACCATTGCCGCCAGGTCGTGGTTGGTGAGCACCTTGGCGGGCTGGTAGTGCCCGAGCGCGGCGATACGAGTGCCGGTCATGCCCGGGAAACCCCCTCTGCTGTCGACGTCAGGAGCCATCCAGTCTGGTCAGCGACTCACGGGTACGAGGGCAGGTAAACCGACAGGATTCACCCGCGCGTCTTGGAGACTCCGCTCAGCGCGTCGGTGGCTGGTGCACTCCGAAGGGCGAGCCCTGGTCGTCGCGGCAGAAACGGAAGCGCCCGAAGCGCTCGACGCTCTCCTGGCCCTCGCTGTCGGGGCCTTCGACCGTGCCGCCCAGCTCGACGACCCGGTCGAGCGCGGTGTCGAGGTCGTCGACCTTGAAGAAGAGGTACGGGTTCGCTTCGGCGTCGGCGCCGTGGACCCCGCCGGGGACGGTGGGCGTGGTGATCGAGAAGCCGGTTCCGGTCGGCACCTCCTCGAAGGTCCAGCCGAAAAGGCTTCCGTAGAAGGTGCGGGCCTTCTTGGGGTCGTCCACACCCAGTTCGAAGAACGAGATCTCCCCGGCCATCGCTGGCTCCTGTCGTTCGACGGGCCTGTCCTTCTCTCCACGCTGCCACACGCCCTGTCGGCGGCAAATGCATACTGTAGACAGTATATCGTCGACACGCGCACGCGACATGTACGTACCTGCTCAGTCGTCTTCGTTGCCCCGTGGGACGAGTCGGCGCAGACGGAGACGACGACGGACTGCGCACACTGCGGAGTGGGGTGCAATGTGACCCTGCACGTCCAGGACAATGAGATCGTCAGGGCCACGTCGCCGCACGACAGCCCCGTGACCCACGGCAGCCTCTGCATCAAGGGCCGCTCCGGCTTCCAACACGTACAGAATCGGGACTGATCACCATGGGACGGGTCACCGAGCGCCGCCGCACCATCCGCGTCAGGGACGGGGCGGTCACCGCCCGGCCTGACACGCTGGTCGCCGAGGAGCCGCTGGAGATCCGGCTGAACGGACGGCCCCTGGCGATCACGATGCGCACCCCGGGCGACGATTTCGCGCTCGCGGCCGGTTTCCTCGTCAGCGAGGGCGTGATCGGCGCCGCGGCCGAGGTGCGGTCGATCGTGTACTGCGCGGGCGCCAAGGACGACGGCTCGAACACGTACAACGTGGTCGATGTGCAGCTCGCCCCGGGCGTCGAGGTCCCGGACATCACGCTGGAACGGAATGTGTACACGACGTCGTCGTGCGGTCTGTGCGGCAAGGCCAGCCTCGACGCCGTACGCACCACCACCCGCTTCCCCATCGCCGACACTCCCCCGGTACGGGTGGAGCCCGCACTGCTGTCCGCCCTCCCCGACCGGCTGCGGGCGGCGCAGCGGGTCTTCGACCGGACCGGGGGGCTGCACGCCGCCGCGCTGTTCTCGGAGGACGGCGAACTGCTCGACGTCCGCGAGGACGTGGGCCGCCACAACGCGGTCGACAAGATCATCGGCCGGGCACTGCGGGAGGATCTGCTGCCGCTGTCGCGGGCGATCCTGCTCGTGTCGGGGCGGGCGTCGTTCGAGCTGGTGCAGAAAACGGTGATGGCCGGGATTCCGGTGCTGGCGGCCGTCTCGGCGCCGTCCTCGCTGGCCGTGGATCTGGCCGCCGAGACCGGGCTGACGCTGGTCGGCTTCCTCCGTGGCCCCGACATGAACGTGTACGCGGGCGAGGGGCGCATCGCCCTGCGTTCGGGGGTGTGACGGGCCCGGCCGGCGAGGAGCGCCCCTGCGCCGGCCGGGTCCTTTCCCGCACGGCCCCGCGACGGTCTACCGCACGACGTCGATGAACACCGGGTTCGTGTAGCACCAGGTGTCCAGCCACGGGTCGCCGTTGCCCGGCTCGTGCGCGGTC
Organism: Streptomyces sp. NPDC054841; assembly: GCF_053611045.1. Taxonomy (NCBI): domain Bacteria; kingdom Bacillati; phylum Actinomycetota; class Actinomycetes; order Kitasatosporales; family Streptomycetaceae; genus Streptomyces; species Streptomyces sp. NPDC054841. The sequence goes on from NZ_JBSGZO010000066.1 coordinate 13,122, forward strand.
GGCCCGTGCGGGTCGACCGCCGCGCCGAGGAGACCGGGGCCGTTGCGCTTCCCGTCGCTGCCTCGCAGCCGTACGTAGCAGGACTCCTCGATCCGGCCGAGCGGGATGCGCAGCGTGTAGCAGCCGCGGCGGCCGGAGACGTCGGCGGTGTGCACGACCCGGGTGTCGGGGGCGCGCCACTCGTCGCGGTCCGTGGCCGGGCCGCGGACCGCGCCCCGGATGACGTCGAGATGGGCGAGGCCGGGCACTTCACCGTGGTGGTTCGGGCGCGACGCGGTGGTGACGGTGACGGTCAGGGTCACCTGCTCACCGCGGCGGACCCGCAGCCGGCCGCCGAGTGTGACGCCACGGCCGGTCCCGTACGGGCGGTGGACGCGTACCTCGATGCCGTCGACGAGCTGGCCGTGGTCGACCCAGACCCGGCCGGCCCGCAGTCCGGCCATGACGTGGCGGTAGCCGTAGCGGGTCACGCCGACGTGCGTACGGCTGAACTGACCGGGCCACAGATCGCTGCCGGGCTGCGGCTCGGTGGTGTCGACCGGGTCGGGGAGGCGGCCAGTGTTGTCGAAGTTCTGGCCCGGCAGCCAGTCGCCGTTGCGCCAGGTGTCGAACACGACCCGGTGCACATCCGAGTTGGACGTGATCGAGAAGAGCTTGCCCTCGGCGAGCATGGCGTCCCAGAGGCCGCCGACGGTGGCGGTCGCCCAGTCGAAACCGCCGTAGGTCACGTACGCCTCCCGCGGATAGCCGGGGAAGGAGTTCGCGGAGGGGGCGTTCTCGTACTCGCCGCGGATGCTGCGCGCGCCGCGGCCGGGGTGTGCGGCGCCCTGGGCGCCCGGTGCACCCTCCATGCCGATCATGATGCCGGGTGCGGCGTCCCGCCAGGCCCGCAGCTCGTGCGGGGAGTCGATGCCGAGGCGCAGCGGGTGGTTGGCGAGGACGAGGACGTCGTCGACGTATCCGCTGTTGCGCTGCTGGTCGAGCCACTGGAGGGCCTTGACGGCATGGGCCTCGTTGCGCGGGGTGTCGGGGTGGCCGGGGGCGCCCGCGGTGTATCCGAGGAGCTTGCCGTCGTACTCCCGCTCGAAGCGGGTGAGCAGGTCGACCTCGTGGCGGCCCGGGGCGGAGAAGACGGTGGCGTGCTCGGCACCGGGTATGTACCACTCCAGGCCCTGGAAGATCAGCATGCGGCGGTTCTCGGCGCGGGCCCTGAGGATCTCCCGGTGCTCGGCCTCGGCTCCGCCGGCCTGGTGGTGGCCGATGTTGCTGTGCTCGGTGAGGACCATCCAGTCGAGGCCGTAGCGGGAGGCGGCGGTGGCGAGCTGGGAGAAGGTGTACTTCGCGTCGTGGCTGTACACCGAGTGGATGTGGTGGTCGCCGACCAGGTACACGAGGTGCGGGTCGTCCCCGCCGTGGGACGGGTGGTGCGACGGGGTGCGGGCCTCGGCCTGGGTCGGGGCGAGCGCGGACGCGCCGGTGTATGCGGCCCCGGCGAAGGCGGCGCCGTACAGTCCGGCGCGGCGCAGGAGGCCGCGGCGGGACAGGCTCTGCGGGTCGAGCGACGCGGCGGGGACATCGGGGTCGGCCCAGCGCGGCAGGGGTTGGGGGCTGTGCATGGCTCGTGCTCCTTGGAAGGGTTCGGCGGCGGTCGGGCGTTGGCGATCAGGCGTTCGCGGCCGGGGCTTGGCGATCAGACGTTCACGGTCAGGCGTTCATGAACGCGCGTACGGGAAGGGCGCGTTCGGTGACACGGACATCGCCGATCCAGCCGCGGAACAGCTGGTCGAGACTGCCGCCGTACTCGTAGCCGCCGAGCAGCCAGGACAGTCCGAGGGTGGTCAGGCCGTTGGTGGCGGTGGCGGGATTGCGGGCGACCGGGCAGCCGTCGACGTACATCGTGGTGTGGCGGCCGTCGTTGACGACGGCGACGTGCCACCAGGTGTCGAGCGGCAGTTCATGGCCCCAGTTGGTGACGAGGCCCTTCTGGTCGAGGGGGGCGGCGGCCCACTGGAGCGCGTGGCCGTCGGAGAGGGAGAGGGTGACGGCGGGCTCTTCGGGGTCGCCGGTCTTTCCTGCCGCGCCGAGGGTGCCCTGGCGGCTGAGGAGCGCAGACCAGGCGTTGCGGGATCTGGTCCAGTCGGCGGGGAGCTTGAAGAACGCCTCGATCGTGTAACCGGAGCGGAAGGTCGCCATGTTGAGCGGGGCGTCCTTCACGGTCTGCAGGAAGGCGCCGCGCAGCGGGGGCTTTCCGCCGTCGAACCAGAGGCTGCCGTGGCCGGGCTGGTCGGGGTGGTGGCCTGCCGACCAGCGCAGGGCGCCCGCGGGACTGCCGGGGACGGCGGTGCGGGTGAGGTCGTTGCCGTGGCCGGACAGGTCGGGGACGCGAAGGGTCTCGTCGGCCGCGGATCCGTCGGGCCGGCCGTTGTCGAAGCGCCAGTACGCGACGGTGCCGGGGATCAGCATCCGGGAGGCGGGGCGCGGGCGGCGCGGGCTGACCGGCGCGAAGCCGGCGAACCGCTTCTCGAAGTCGAGCGGCACGGAGAAGGAGTTCGCGGCGTCGGTGAGTTCCAGCTCGCGGCGCTCCAGGGCGTTGAGCCTGCCCGACTCCTCCTTGGCGAGGAGCCACGGGGAGAACGTGGAGACGTCGATGGTGTTGCGGGCCAGGTCGAAGCGGTAGAGGCGGATCATCGCGCTGCCGCCGAAGTAGCGGTCCTGGTAGTTGGTGATGTGCAGATGGACGTCGTTGCCCGCGGCGTTCTCGCGTACGGTGCGGGCGGCCGGCCAGAAGTGCCCGTTGAGTGCGAGGAAGATCTGGTCGTGGCCGTCGATCAGCTCGTCCCACAGGTGCTGCCCGAACCCGGAGAGCTGGGCCTCGTCCCCTGCGTGGTCGGCGTACACCAGCTCGTGGGTGGTGAGGATGACCGGCGTCTTCGGGTGCTGGGCGATGACGCTCTTCGCCCAGGCGATGCCGGCCGCCGAGGGACGCCAGTCGAGGGCGAGGACCAGCCATTCCCGGCCCGCGGCGCGGAAGCGGTGGTAGGTGTTGTAGCCGTCCGGGGACGCGCCGCCGAAGGTGCGCAGCCGGCGCAGCCGCTGCGGGCCGAAGGCATCGAGGTACGGGGTGCGGCCTCGCTGGTCGTCGGTGCGCGAGTCGATGTCGTGGTTCCCGGCGAGGACGCTGTACCCGGCGCCACGCCGGTCCAGGATCCGGAACGCGTCGCTGAGCGGGGCGAATTCCTCCGGACGGCCGTTCTCGGTGAGGTCGCCCAGATGGGACAGGAACACGATGTTCTCGTCGTGGGCGTGGTCGAGGACGTATCTCAGCGCCGCCTCGACGGGCTCCTTGTGGATGCTCGCGCCGTCGAAGAGGTACTGGGTGTCGGGCATGACAGCGAGCGTGAAGCGGGGGCTGTCGGGGTCGGACCGCCATCCGGCAACGTTGTCAGCCGTCGTCGCGGCCGCCGGGGTCGCTGCGGCTGCCGTGGCCGCTGTGGTGCCCGTGAGCCCCACGGCGGCGGTCGCCGCACCGACGGCACCGGCAGCCCGCAGAACCGCGCGCCGGCTGGCCCCACTCGCGCCGCCCGCGTCCGGCGCGTCCGGCGTGCCCGGCGCGTCCGGCTCAAGAAGCTGACTGGACATCTCTTCTCCCGACCCTTGGCCCATGTGACGCCCCGCACGCTATGCGCGCCTCGCACGTCCCACGCCTCACATCGGCAACACCGGGAAGAAGACTGCGTGAACGGGTGCGGGGCCGGGGACCGGCTCCGAGGGAGCAGAGGCCGGCCGGCGGTGGGGCCGGGATCAGCGGGATCAGCGGGGTCGGCGAAGTCAGCGAGTTCCGCGGGGGCGTGTGGCGGGTGGCGGGATCAGCTGGAGCTCCAGGGTGGGCGAAGGCTCCGCGAGGCCCGGTCCCCCGGCCTCGGCCCAGGCGAGGATGTCGTCCGTGGCGTCGTCGTCCAGTACCCAGCCGACCCAGACCGCGCGGGCACCGCGGGCGCGGGCGGCGGAGGACGGCTGCACGACGACCACGTTGGCCTGCCCGCAGGGGCCGAGACACTCGCTGGTCCGGACGACGAACCGGCCGGCCGAGCCCGCCGCGGCCTCGCGCAGCCGGCGGAGCTGGGTCTCGTGGTCGGTGCCCGGATGCTTGCGGGCATCACCGCAGCAGCAGCCACGGCAGACGACGAGTGTGCACGGGCGGGAGGCGCCGGGGCGTATCCAGGTACGGGTGCCTCCGGCCGTCGCGCCGGCCGTCACTGCGCGGTGCCCAGCGTGATGGCCGAGGCGGCGGCGACCGTGCCGAGGCGCGGGAAGTTCAACTCGACGGCGGCGCGGTGCTCTTCGGCGGTGAGGGCCGCCATGGCGTCCTCGGCGAAGACGAGTTCGTAGCCGAGGTCGGACGCGGCGCGGGCCGTCGACTCGACGCCGAGGTTCGTGGCGATGCCGCCGAACACGACCGTGCGGATGGAGCGTCCCGCCAGGATGTCGTGCAGCCCCGTGCCGTGGAAGCCCCCGACGGTGCGCTTGACGACCACGATGTCGTCGGGCGCGGCGAGCGCGGCGACGAGGTCACTGCCGGGCGGCTGGGTGCCGGCGCCCGGCCGCTCCGTGCGGATCAGGACGACGGGCGCGTCCGCCGCGCGGAAGGCGGCAGCCAGCCGGCCGGCGGCGGCGAGCGCGGCGTCACCGGTCCGGGGTGCGAGCGGGAGCGCGACGATGCGTTCCATCGGATCGACGAGGACGAGCGCGGTGGTGCGGGCATCGAGTGCGGGCATGCGCTCACGCTATCGGCCGATGATCTCGTACCCCCGGTGGGGGCGGGGACGAGACGCCTGCGGCGGGGCTGGATTTCCCGGCCCGTCCGGCAATTGAGGAAGCGGCCGAAGGCCGTACGGGGTCCGGGGGCGAGGGCTGTACGGGGTCCGGGGGCGACGGCCGTACGAGGTCCAGGGACGAAGGCCGCACGGGGTCCAGGGACGAAGGCCGCACGGGGTCCGGGGGCGACGGCCGTACGAGGTCCAGGGACGAAGGCCGCACGGGGTCCAGGGACGAAGGCCGCACGGGGTCCAGGGACGAAGGCCGCACGGGGTCCGGGGGCAAAGCCCCCGGATCAGCCGCGCACCGTCGCGCGCGGATGCGACGGTGCCGGCGGAACCGGGGGGCGCGAAAGTGCCGGCGGGGCCGGCGGAACCGGCTGCGGGTCCTTCGCCCGCCGCTTCGCGATGACCGCGCAGACCATCAGCTGCATCTGGTGGAAGAGCATGAGCGGCAGCACGGCGAGGCTCGCCTGGGCGCCGAACATGACGCTCGCCATCGGCAGTCCGGCCGCGAGGCTCTTCTTGGAGCCGGCGAACTGGATCGCGATGCGGTCGGCGCGGCCGAAGCCGAGCCGCTTCGGGCCGTACCAGGTCAGCGTGAGCATCACCGCGAGCAGCACCGCCTCGACGAGGAGCAGCGCACCCAGCCGCACCGGGGTGACCTGGTGCCACACGCCCGCGACCATGCCCTCGCTGAACGCGGTGTAGACGACGAGCAGGATCGAGCCGCGGTCCACGTAGCCGAGAAGCCTCTTGTGGCGGGTGCGGAATCCCCCGGTCCACCGGCGCAGCACCTGCCCCGCCAGGAACGGGACCAGCAGCTGCAGCACGATCTTCACCAGGGAGTCCGCGGAGAAGCCGCCCGCGCTCTGTCCGAGGAGCAGCGCCGCGAGCAGCGGGGTGAGGAGGATCCCGGCGAGGCTGGAGAAGGAGCCCGCGCAGATCGCCGCGGGCACATTGCCGCGGGCGATGGAGGTGAAGGCGATCGACGACTGGATGGTCGAGGGGACGAGACACAGGAACAGCAGACCGCTGTGGAGCTGCGGGGTCAGAAGTGAGGGGACGAGCCCTTGCGTCGCGAGCCCGAGCAGCGGGAAGGCGACGAACGTACTGACCAGCACGGTCAGATGGAGCCGCCAGTGCCGAAGTCCGTCCAGCGCCTCCCGGGTCGACAGCCGTGCCCCGTAGAGGAAGAAGAGCAGGCCGACCGCTCCGGTGGCGGCCCCGTCGGTGACCGTGGCGGCCGTGCCCGAGGCGGGGAGGAGTGCCGCGAGGAGCACGGTGGCGAGCAGCGCCATGACGTACGGGTCGACCGGCAGCCAGGACGGCGGTCGCAGGGGGGTGCGGCGGCTCATGTGCTCCACTTGCTCTCGGTTCAGGTCGTGCCCTCTCCATCGTCCACGCCGCCGAGCCGATCGGGAATCCCGTACACCACTCTGACTGTCATCACGATCGGCGATAGCCTGGCTTCGTGTACGACCCCGCACAGCTGCGTACCTTCCTCGCCGTCGCCCAGACTCTGAGCTTCACACAGGCCGCCCGCAGGCTCGGCGTACGGCAGTCCACGGTCAGCCAGCATGTGCGGCGCCTGGAGGATGCCGCGGGCCGGCAGCTCTTCACCCGTGACACCCACAGCGTGGAGCTCACCGAGGACGGCGAGGCCATGCTCGGCTTCGCCCGGACGATCCTGGAGGCACACGAGCGCGCGGCGGCCTTCTTCACCGGCACCCGGCTCCGCGGCCGCCTGCGCTTCGGCGCCTCCGAGGACTTCGTGCTCACCCGGCTCCCGGAGATTCTGGAGTCGTTCCGCCGCGACCATCCCGAGGTCGATCTGGAGCTGACGGTGGAGCTCTCCGGCACCCTGCACGAGCAGCTGGAGGCGGGCCGCCTCGACCTCGTCCTCGCCAAGCGCCGCGTCGGCGGGACGCACGGCGAGCTGGTCTGGCAGGACGCCCTGACCTGGATCGGCGCGCCTCGGCTGCGCCTCGACCCGGACCGCCCGGTGCCCCTGATCGTCTTCCCGCCGCCCGGCATCACCCGCGCCCGCGCCCTGGAGGTCCTGGAGGCGCACGGCCGCGCGTGGCGCATCGCCTGTACGAGCACGAGCCTGAGCGGTCTGATCGCGGCGGCGCGTGCGGGTCTCGGCGTCATGGCGCACACACGCGGGCTGATCCCGCCGGGCCTCGCGCCCGTCCCGGCCCGCGCCGGCCTGCCGGAGCTGGGCGGCGTGGACTTCGTCCTGCTCCACGGCCACCGGGCGGGCGCTCCGGCGGGCACCCGGGAGGCGGCGGACGCCCTCGCCGCCGCGATCCTCGCGGGCGGCGACCGGCTGCACCGCCCGGCCGGCGGCCCGCACTGACCCCACAAGCCCGCACTGATCCCGCGGATCCGGCCGCCCCGGTCACACCCGCCGGAGGCGTGGGGCAGGGGTGTCCGCCGCGTACAGATTCGGTGCAGATTCCTCCGGACGTTACTTACTCTTCAGTCAGGGCTGGCCCCGGGGCCACCCCATGTGGCTGGATATAGGCGGCTGACCAGCGTCAATGCGATATGTGCCGAGTTGTTGAAGGCCCTCCCGCAGGAAGGCCCCGTGGGGTACCGTCACCGGCGCTGTGCGGAGCGCCACGAGGAGCAGGTCATTGCGTGAGTTCACGGTTCCACCTTTGGCGACGACACCCCCTGTCGGCGGGCTGGCGGATGCCGTGTTCGATCACGCCCAGGCCGATGCGGAGCGGGTCGCGCTCGGCCGCAAGGACGACGAGGGTCAGTGGCGCGATGTGACCTCGGGCGAGTTCCGGGACGAGGTCCTCGCCCTGGCGAAGGGGCTCCTCTCGCAGGGCGTACGGTTCGGCGACCGGGTCGCGATCATGTGCCGTACCCGCTACGAGTGGACGCTCTTCGACTTCGCGCTGTGGACGGTCGGGGCCCAGTCCGTCCCCGTCTACCCCACCTCGTCGGCCGAGCAGGTCTTCTGGATGCTGCACGACGCCGAGGTGTCCGCCTGCATGGTCGAGCACGAGGACCACGCCATGACGATCGGCTCGGTCATCGACCGGCTGCCCCATCTGACGCGGCTGTGGCAGCTGGACAAGGGGGCCCTCGGCGATCTGCTCGCGGCGGGTGCGCACGTCGACGACGACGTGGTGCACCGGCACCGGCGGGCGGTGACGCCGGAGTCCGTCGCGACGGTGATCTACACGTCGGGGACGACGGGCCGGCCCAAGGGGTGCGTGATCACGCACGCCAACTTCATGTACGAGACCGACACGCTCATCGAGCGCTGGGAGCCGGTCTTCCACTCCAAGCCGGGCGACGAGGCCTCGACGCTGCTCTTCCTGCCGCTCGCGCATGTCTTCGGGCGGATGGTGGAGGTCGCGGCGATCCGCGGGCGCGTCAAGCTGGGTCATCAGCCGGTGCTGCAGGCCAGCGCGCTGCTCCCGGATCTTGCGGCGTTCCGGCCGACGTTCATCCTGGCCGTCCCGTACATCTTCGAGAAGGTCTTCAACGCCGCCCGGCGCAAGGCGGAGGCCGAGGGCAAGGCCGGTCCGTTCGACAAGGCCGTCGACGTGGCGGTGCGGTACGCGGAGGCCCTGGAGCACCGGGAGTTCGGGCTGGGCCCGGGCCCGTCGGCGGCTCTGCGGCTGCAGCACCAGTTCTTCGAGAAGGTCGTGTACCACAAGGTCCGCGCGGCGATGGGCGGCCGGGTGCGGCACGCGATGTCCGGCGGGTCCGGTATGGACCGCCGGCTCGGCCTCTTCTTCGAGGGCGCGGGCGTGACCGTCTTCGAGGGGTACGGACTGACGGAGTCGACCGCGGCCGTGACCGCCAACCCGCCGGAGCGCACCAAGTACGGCACGGTCGGGCAGCCCATTCCCGGGACGACCGTCCATATCGCCGAGGACGGCGAGGTGTGGGTGCACGGCGGTCAGGTCTTCTCCGGCTATCTCAACGACCCGAAGTCCACCGACGCCGTGCTGAACGACGGCTGGCTGTCCACCGGCGACCTGGGCTCGCTCGACGAGGACGGCTATCTGACGATCACCGGGCGGAAGAAGGAGATCCTGGTGACCTCGGGCGGCAAGAGCGTGTCGCCGGTCGGGCTCGAGGAGCGGGTACGGGCGCATCCGCTGGTGGCCCAGTGCATCGTCGTGGGCAACGACCGGCCGTACATCGCGGCGCTGGTCACAGTGGACCAGGAGGCGGTCGACCACTGGCTGTCGATGCGCGACAAGGCGCCGCTGCGGCCGGCCGAGCTGGTTCGTGACCCGGATCTGGAAATGGAGATCCGGAGGGCGGTGGTGGCCGCCAACACGCTGGTGTCGCAGGCCGAATCCATTCGTACGTTCCGGATTCTGGCCCATCCGTTCAGCGAGGAGCACGGGCTGCTGACTCCGTCGCTGAAGCTGAAGCGGAAGGCGATCGAGACGGCGTACGCGACGGAGGTGGACGCGCTGTACCGCTGACACCCCGCACGCCTCCCGCACTGACGCACCATCAATTGACGATGCGTCAGTCATTGACGGTCCATCAGGTCGAGCACAGAATCGCCGGGGGTTCGGGGGTGCCCCCCCGAGAAGTTTCAGCCTCGACGGAGGGACCTACCGTGTTGCGACCGATCCGCACCATCGCCGCAGCCGCCGCAGCGCTGCTGCTCGCCACCGCCTGCAACTCCGCTTCCTCGTCCGGGGAACCCAGCGGGAAGGACGCGGCCTCCGCGCGCGGCGTCACGGCCGACTCCATCAAGGTCGGCGGCATCGTCTCCATGACCACCGCCAGCGGGTACAGCAAGAAGGACGCCGACCTCGGAGCCAGGGCCCGCTACGACCGTGCCAACGCCGAAGGCGGCGTCAACGGCCGCAGAATCGAGTACCTGGGCGCCGAGGACGACGGTCAGGATCCGGCCAGGAACCTCGCCGCCGCCCGGAAACTGGTCCAGCAGGAAAAGGTCTTCGCCGTCGCCCCGATGAGTTCGGTGACCTTCTCCGGCGCCGATTTCCTGGAGCAGCAGAGGGTGCCGACCTTCGGCTGGGGGACGCTGCCCTCGTTCTGCGGGCCCAAGCACATCTACGGCTTCAACGGCTGTCTCGTTCCCATGCCGGGCGGGACCCTCAACCAGACCTGGCCGGAGGGCCTCGGATCGGTCCTCGGCGGCACGAGCGGCAAGTCGGTCGCGCTGATCGCCACCGACAACGACGCGGGCAAGTTCGGTATCCGCACCTTCACCCAGGGCTTCACGGCGGCCGGCTTCCGGGTCTCGTACGCGAAAGCCCTCGTGCCCGCCACGTCGATGCCGAGCGACTGGTCCGCGTACACCAAGGAGATCCTGCGGTCGAACGGCGGCAAGGCGCCGGACGCGGTCGTCTCCGTCATGCAGACCCCGTACAACATCGGACTGTTCACCGCCTTGAAGCGGTCCGGCTTCAAGGGGGTCATCTCCGATCCGACCGACTACGACCCGGGGCTGCTGGCCAAGGACGCGACACGGCAGGCGCTCGACGGGGTGCATGTGCTGCTGCAGTTCGAGCCGTTCGAGTCGCCGAGCCCCGCGATGAAGCAGTTCAAGGAGGACATCCGGAAGGCGGCGGGCGACAAGGACGTTCCGCTCAACATGCACATGATGACGGGCTACATGTCCGCCGACCTGTTCCTCGCGATCGCAAAGAAGGCGGGCAAGGACCTGACCGTCGAGTCCTTCCAGAAGGCGGCGTCCTCCTTCTCCGACACCGGGACGCTGGTCGGCGACCGGGCCGAGCCCAAGGGGCGGAAGGAGAGCTTCGGCTGCGGCGCGCTCGTACAGCTGAGGAACGGGCGGTACGAGGTGTCGTCGCCCTTCAAGTGCTACCCGCCCGTCCCCTTCAAGTGAGGGGTCGTCAGTCGTGGGTGACCTGCTGGGCTTCGTGCTGAGCGGACTGGTCTCGGGTGCGCTGTACGCCCTGCTGGCGACAGGGCTCGTGCTGTCGTACTCCGCGTCCGGTCTGTTCAACTTCGCGCACGGCGCGACCGCGTACCTCTGCGCGCTCGCCTTCTACGAGCTGCACTCCGGATTCGGCTGGCCGGCCGTGCCGACCGCGCTGCTGCTGGTGTTCGTCGTGGCCCCCGGGATCGGGTGGGGGCTCGACCGGCTGATGTTCCGGGGACTCGCGCGGGCCGGCGAGACCGCACAGATCGTCGCGACGATCGGTCTGCTCGTCGCGCTGCCCGCGGCGGGGCTGTGGGCGGTGGAGTTGCTCTGGGACGCGGGCGCACCCGTGCTTCCCGCGGAGAACCAGTACGGACTGCCAGGTGTCGGGCCGAGCCCGGCCGTGTCCTGGCAACCGGTGGACGGTGTCGGCATCGACTCCGACCAGTTGATCACCTGGGTGGCGACAGCCGTCGCCGCGGTGGGGCTGTGGGTGCTGATGCGGCACACCCGGCTCGGGCTGCGGCTGCGGGCGGCCGTCGACAACCGGGGGCTGGTCGAGCTGCGCGGCATCAGCGCGGACCGGCTGTCGTCGATCGCGTGGATGCTGTCGTCGGGTCTGGCGGGCCTGGCCGGGGTGCTGGCCACCCCGCTGCTCGGCCTGTCCGCCCACGACTACACGCTCTTCCTCTTCGTCTCGGCGACGGCGGCGGTCCTCGGCCGCTTCGTTTCGGTGCCGCTCGCCTTCGCGGGCGGCCTGGCGCTGGGGGTGCTGCAGAACCTGGTCGCCGGGTACACGTCCTTCGCGGAGGGCATCACGGGGTTCCGGACCGCCGTACCGTTCCTGATCCTCTTCGCGGGGCTCCTGGTGATGGCGCAGCGGCGCCGGGCGGCCGGGACGGCGGCGGCCGACGCCCCGCCCGTCGCCTATCTGGCGGGGCGTTCGTGGCGCCGCAGGTGGGGCCCGTGGGCGATGGCCGCCGTCCTGCTGGCCGCTGCCTTCTACACGGTGACGACCCCCTTCTGGAGCGGGATCCTCGCGCAGGGGCTGGCGATCTCGCTGGTGTTCCTGTCCTTCACGGTGGTGACCGGGCTCGGGGCGATGGTGTCGCTGGCGCAGGCCACGTTCGTGACGGGCGCGGCGCTGGTGGCGGGACTGCTGATGAGCCGGGGCTGGCCGTTCGTGGCGGCGGCCGCGGTGGGCACCTGCGCGGCGGCGGTCCTGGGGGCGGTGGTGGCGCTTCCCGCCCTGCGCCTGGGCGGCCGCTCCCTGGCACTGGCCACACTGGCCCTGGCCTTCCTTGCGGACCAGGTGCTGTTCCAGTTCCGCCCGCTGCGCAACGGCGACACCGGGTGGGAGATCCCGCGCCCCGTGTTCGGCCCGGTGGACCTCGGCGACGACCGGGCGATGGGCGTGGCGCTCGTGGTGCTGGTGACGATCGCGGTCGCGGCGCTCGGCGCGCTGCGGACCTCTCCCGCGGGGCGGGCGATGCTGGCGGTCCGCTCCGCCCCGGCTGCGGCACTGGCGTCGGGAGCGTCGGTCGTCCGTACGAAGCTGCTGATGTTCACGCTGTCGGCGGGCCTGGCGGGGTTCGGCGGCGTGATGTACGCGTCGTTCAACACGCGTATCACGGCAACGGACTTCACCGCGATGACCGGGCTGGTGTGGCTGGCGGTCGTGGTCGCGGCGGGGGTACGGCGGCCGCAGTTCGCGGTGGTGGCGGGGCTGGTGTTCGCGCTGGTGCCGCATCTGATGGCGGAGTACGTGACGGAGTCCTCGCACCTCCCGGTGATCCTGTTCGGGCTCGCGGGTCTGGCGCTGGCGAACGACCCGGACGGGTACTGCGCGGCGGTTCCGATGCGGCTGCACGCACGACGGGAACGGTTGCGGGGGCGGGTTGTTCCGGAACTTCCGGAACAGGGGACAAACCCCAGGACCCCGTCGGGTCGGGAGGAACAGATACGGGGGCGGGGGCCCCGTACCACCGGCATCGGCGGCTCCGCGCCGCTCCCCGAGCACCCGGACCCGGCACAGGCCGGGACCGCCGTCCCCGCCGCACTGGAGTTGCGCGGCGTCCACGCCGGTTACGGCGGAGCGCCCGTCCTGCAAGGGGTGGATCTCGCGGTTCGCGGCGGGGAGATACTCGCCGTCCTCGGGCCCAACGGCGCAGGGAAGTCCACCGCCTGCCGCGTCGCCGCCGGAGTGCTCGCCGTGGAGCGCGGGGGTGTGTACCTCGGCGGGCTGGAGGTCACTCGCGACCGGGCCGTACGGCGGGCGCGACGGGGCGTGCTGCTCGCGCCCGAGGGGCGGGGGATCTTCCCGGGGCTGACCATCGAGGAGAATCTGGCGCTGCGGCTGGAGGAGAAGGAGGCGCGGGAAGCGGTCCTTGAGCGATTCCCCGGGCTCGCCGCCCGCCGCACCGTGCACGCGGGCTCCCTCTCCGGCGGTGAGCAGCAGCTGCTCGCCCTCGCCCCGCTCCTCCAGCACCCGCCCACCGTGCTCATCGCGGACGAGCCGTCGCTCGGTCTCGCCCCGCGCATCGTCGAGGAGGTGTTCCAGCTGCTCACGGAGCTCCGCGCGGCGGGCACGGCGCTGCTGCTGGTGGAGGAGAAGGCCTCCGAGGTCCTCGGGATCGCGGACACCGTGGCGTACCTCGCGCAGGGCCGGGTCTCCTGGTGCGGCCCGCGTGCCGAGGTGGAGGCGGACCGGCTCACCGAGGCGTACCTGGGGATCAAGGAAGGGGTCCGGCGATGACGCGGTACGTACTGGAGGCGGAGGCGATCGGGGTACGGTTCGGCGGGGTGCAGGCACTGAACGGCGTAAGCATCGGTCTGCGCCCAGGCGAGGTCTGCGGTCTCATCGGACCCAACGGGGCGGGCAAGACCACCCTGTTCGACGTGCTGTCCGGGATCCGCCGGGCCGACGAGGGCCGGATCGTGCTGGCCGGGACCGACATCACGCGCCGCTCCCCCGTCTGGCGGGCCCGCCGCGGAATGCGCCGCACGTTCCAACGCCAGCAGCTCTTCGGGCAGTTGACCGTCGCCGACAACCTCCTCGTCGCACAGGAGTGGCGGCGCGGCTCAGGACCCGCCCGCCGCGACCGGGCGGCCACCGTGCTGCGCGAGTGCGGCCTCGACGCACT
>NZ_JBSGZO010000067.1:0-26941 GCF_053611045.1 Streptomyces sp. NPDC054841
ACCGGCCCGCGATTCCGCATGCAGGTCCGCAGGCGGCTCCGCAGGCGGGTCCGCAAGGGGGCCCCGCCGCAGCGCTCTCCGCGTACGCGCGGCGTATGCAGAAGGCGCAGGCGGCCCGCGCCGCGGCCGCCAAGCGCTGGGGGCTGAAGGAGACGCCGCTGGCCGCCCCTCCGCCGCCCGCCAAGAAGCCGAGGATCGCCACGCGCAAGGGATTCGAGGTCGACGACCCCGACGGACTGCCGCCCGTCTTCACGACCGTGCCGACCAATCGGAAGGTCGTCTTCCTGACGATCGACGACGGTGCGGAGAAGGATCCCGAGCTGCTGGAGATGATGAGCGAGCTGCAGATCCCCTACAGCGCGTTCCTCACCGACTACGTCGTACGCGACGACTACGGCTACTTCAGGAAGATGCAGGACAGCGGCGTCGCCCTGCACAACCACACCCTCAACCACCGCTACCTGCCGGGTCTCTCGTACGCGAAGCAGAAGAAGGAGATCTGCGGGCAGCAGGCGATCCTCGAAGAGCAGTACGGAGAGCGGCCCCGGCTGTTCCGCCCGCCGTACGGCAACTACAACGAGGACACCCTGCGGGCGGCGAAGAAGTGTGGGATCAAGGCCGTGCCGCTGTGGGCGGCGGAGGCGTTCCCGGATCACATGGAGTGGCGGGAGCCGGACCGGGACCTCCACCCCGGCGACATCATCCTCACGCACTTCCGCGGCAAGGACGTCTGGAAGGGATCCATGGCCGACATGGTCCGCAACGTCATGAAGATCGTCACCGCGCAGGGATACGCGGTGGCACGGCTGGAGGACTACGTATGAGGTGCGCGCACCGGCCGCCGGCCGTCATGGTGGCGGCTGGTGCGCCGGTCGCGTGCGTGCGCGGCCCCGCCGGGTGTGCGGCGCCGTCCGTCGACCCGGTCGAACGGCTCGGCCGCGAGGCGGCCCAGAAGGTCACGCCCGCCGTGTCCGGGGCACTCGCCGCCCACCGGACGTCCGCCGCACCCGCAGCGCCCCGGGCGCTTCTCGTCCGCCCGGGTCGGCCGCCTTCGCGCCCGTGACAACGGCCGGGCCACGGTATCGACCGTGCGGCGGGCGTGGCGGGCCCGGATCGAGGGACATGTTCGTAGGGTCGTACGGAACGCGGCGCCGCATCCGCGCGTTGTCCGTATCGAGATCGAGTTCGAGCTTCGAGACCGAAGTTGAGTTCGAGCTTCGAGACCGAAGTTGAGTTCGAGATCGAGTTCGGGATCGCGATCCAGATCGAACCGTCCGTCGTGGTCCCGCGGGCGCGCCGCGCAGTGAATTGGCACTCCGCTTGACCGAGTGCTAATCGCAGTCATAGTCTCGGCTCTGGCACTCCCCACCGGAGAGTGCCAACACAGCGACGGGCAGGTCCGGCACCCGCGACGACGGATCCACCTGGTCGCCACCTCAGACAGTTAAACCCCGTGAGATCTCCGAAGGGGGAGGTCGGATCGTGACGACCACCAGCTCCAAGGTTGCCATCAAGCCGCTCGAGGACCGCATTGTGGTCCAGCCGCTCGACGCCGAGCAGACCACGGCCTCTGGCCTGGTCATCCCGGACACCGCCAAGGAGAAGCCCCAGGAGGGCGTCGTCCTGGCCGTGGGCCCGGGCCGCTTCGAGAACGGAGAGCGCCTGCCGCTCGACGTCAAGACCGGCGATGTCGTGCTCTACAGCAAGTACGGCGGCACCGAGGTGAAGTACAACGGCGAGGAGTACCTCGTCCTCTCGGCCCGCGACGTGCTCGCGATCGTCGAGAAGTAGGTCGGACCTCCGGGGTTCGCCCCCCGGAAGACTCCGTACCAGGCAGTTTTGCTTGAGCCGCGCCCCTGGCCCCCGCGTCGTAAGAAGCCGGGTGGCCCGGGGCGCGGTTCGTTTTGAGAGGACTTGAGAAGCTCCATGGCGAAGATCCTGAAGTTCGACGAGGACGCCCGTCGCGCCCTCGAGCGCGGCGTCAACAAGCTTGCCGACACGGTCAAGGTGACGATCGGCCCCAAGGGTCGCAACGTCGTGATCGACAAGAAGTTCGGCGCCCCCACCATCACCAACGACGGTGTCACGATCGCCCGTGAGGTCGAGATCGAGGACCCGTACGAGAACCTCGGCGCCCAGCTGGTGAAGGAGGTGGCGACCAAGACCAACGACATCGCTGGTGACGGCACCACCACCGCCACCGTGCTCGCCCAGGCCCTGGTCCGCGAGGGTCTGCGCAACGTCGCCGCCGGTGCCTCCCCGGCCGCCCTGAAGAAGGGCATCGACGCCGCGGTCAAGGCCGTCTCCGACGAGCTGATCGCCACCGCGCGTCCGATCGAGGAGAAGTCCGACATCGCCGCCGTCGCCGCGCTGTCCGCCCAGGACCAGCAGGTCGGCGAGCTCATCGCCGAGGCGATGGACAAGGTCGGCAAGGACGGTGTCATCACCGTCGAGGAGTCCAACACCTTCGGTCTGGAGCTGGAGTTCACCGAGGGCATGGCCTTCGACAAGGGCTACCTCTCCCCGTACATGGTGTCCGACCAGGAGCGTATGGAGGCCGTCCTCGACGACCCGTACATCCTGATCAACCAGGGCAAGATCTCCTCGATCCAGGACCTGCTGCCGCTGCTGGAGAAGGTCATCCAGGCGGGTGGCTCCAAGCCGCTGCTGATCATCGCCGAGGATGTCGAGGGCGAGGCGCTCTCCACCCTCGTCGTCAACAAGATCCGCGGCACCTTCAACGCGGTCGCGGTCAAGGCCCCCGGCTTCGGTGACCGCCGCAAGGCGATGCTGCAGGACATGGCCACCCTCACCGGTGCCACGGTCATCGCCGAGGAGGTCGGCCTCAAGCTCGACCAGGCCGGTCTGGACGTGCTGGGCAGCGCCCGCCGCGTCACCGTCACCAAGGACGACACGACGATCGTCGACGGCGGCGGCAACTCCGAGGACGTCCTCGGCCGCGTCAACCAGATCAAGGCCGAGATCGAGACCACGGACTCCGACTGGGACCGCGAGAAGCTCCAGGAGCGCCTCGCGAAGCTGGCCGGCGGCGTGTGCGTGATCAAGGTCGGCGCCGCCACCGAGGTGGAGCTGAAGGAGAAGAAGCACCGTCTGGAGGACGCCATCTCCGCGACCCGCGCCGCGGTCGAGGAGGGCATCGTCTCCGGTGGTGGCTCCGCGCTCGTCCACGCCGTGAAGGTGCTGGAGGGCAACCTCGGCAAGGAGGGCGACGAGGCCACCGGTGTCGCGGTCGTCCGCCGCGCCGCCGTCGAGCCGCTGCGCTGGATCGCCGAGAACGCCGGCCTCGAGGGCTACGTCATCACCGCGAAGGTGGCGGAGCTGGAGAAGGGCAACGGCTTCAACGCCGCGACCGGCGAGTACGGCGACCTGGTGAAGGCCGGCGTCATCGACCCGGTCAAGGTCACGCGCTCCGCGCTGGAGAACGCCGCGTCGATCGCCTCCCTGCTGCTCACCACCGAGACCCTCGTGGTGGAGAAGAAGGAAGAGGAGCCGGCGGAGGCGGGCCACGGCCACGGCCACGGTCACTCCCACTGAGCCATCGGGCCCACTGACCCGTTCAGGGCTTGAGAAGGCCCCCGTTCCCGGAGAGGGAACGGGGGCCTTCCCCGTGATGCGCCGATGACGCGCCGATGGTGTGCCGCCGCCAGGTGTCCGCCGCGGCTTCCTCTCCAGCGCCGCTTCCTCTCCGGCGCCGCTCCATGTCCGATGCTGCTACATGTCCAGTGCGCCGATCTGTCCCATCAGCCCGAGCCGGTCGTACTGCCACCAGCCCTCGCAGATCATGCCCTCGTGGAGCAGGTGGGTCGTCGTACCGGTCATGGACACCTGCTTGCCGGTGGCCGGTATCCCCAGGAACTCGCCCTTGTGCGTGCCGTTCCAGGTCCAGCGCGTGCACACCCGGTCGCCCTCGGCGATCTGGTCCTCGATGGTGAAGGTGAAGTCGAAGCCGTCCCGCCACATCCCGATCTCGCGGCGGAGTGCCTCGAGACCGATCAGGTCCTGCGCGTTGGACGGGTCGTGGTCGCGGTAGTCCCTGGTGAGCAGTCCGTCGAGGGCCGCGGGGTCACCGGCGAGGGCGTCGGTGAAGAACCTGCCGCAGGTGTCCTTGCTCAGCTGCTCGTCGCGGATGACGTCCAGGTCGGTGAAGGTCGGCAGGCCGTCGCAGAGAGCCACCATCTCCTGGAAGATCCGGTCCGTCTCGGGCAGGTTCGAGTTCCTCATCGCATCCTCGTACGAGGGGAACTCGACGATCTCTATGACGTGCGTCGCGTCGGAGCGGTCCGTGGCGACGAGACTGTGGGTGGCGGTGCGCTTGCCCTTGGTCTGTTCGACCCAGGTGTCCATGAGCTGGTTGAGCTCGTCGACACGATCCGTTTTACAATCGATCAATTGTACGAATGTCATGGTGTCTCCCGGGCGGGTGGGTCGCTGGGCCGGATACCCCCATTTTAGTGAGAATGGGCTAATTGTCTGCTCGGTGAGAATCGGGTAATTGTCCGTCTAGGCCGACCGGTTCAGCGCCGCCGGAACGACCTGGTCGGCAAAGGGCCGGCCCAGCGCGTAGCGCTCCACCTCGTCCAGCGCCAGATCGGCCATCCGGTGCAGCTCACGGCCGAGCGAGCCCGCGACATGCGGGGTCAGCAGGACGTTCGGCAGCTCGTACAGCGGGGAGTTCGCGGGCGGCACCTCGGGCTCGGTGACATCCAGTACGGCGTCGAGACGACCGGAGACAAGCGCCGTGAGCAGTGCGTCCGTGTCCACCAGCGAGCCGCGCGCGGTGTTGATCAGGGTCGCCCCGTCCGGCATCAGTGCCAGCTGGCGGGCGCCGATCATCCGGCGGGTTGCCGGGACCTCGGGTGCGTGGACGGTGACGATGTCGCTGCGCGAGCAGAGCACGTCCAGCGGGACCACCTCGGCCCCGAGCAGCGCCGCCTCGGCGGCGTCCGCGTACGGGTCGTACAGCAGGACCTGCAGATCGAACGGGCGGAGCAGCTCGATGACACGGCGGCCGATCCGGGACGCGCCGACGACGCCGACCGTACGGCCGTAGTTGCCGGCTCCGTCGAGCTCGTGGCGCCAGTCGTGCCGGGCGCGCAGCTCGCGGTATCGGCGGCGGCTGTGCAGGACCCGCTTGTTGGCGAAGAGGATCGCGGCGAGCGTGTACTCGGCGACGGGCAGCGCGTTGGCCGCGGCGGCGGAGGTGACGGCGATGCCGCGGTCCCAGCAGGCCTGGGTGATGTGGTGCTTGACGGAACCCGCGGCGTGTACGACGGCACGCAGGCGCGGGGCGGCGTCCAGGACGCGCTCGTCGAGCGGGGTCGCTCCCCAGCAGGTCAGCAGCAGCTCCGCCTCGGCGAGTGCGGCCGCGACGGCGGGGGAGGGGGTGGTCAGGTCATGGGCGACGAGGTGGGGATCGGTGCGCGCCAGTGCCGCGAGGCGGGCGCGATGGGCATCGGTGAGCAGACGGTCGGCGATGCCGGGACCCATCGCGAGCAGCAGGGACGGCCCACTGCCCGCGGAATTGTCAGTGGCGGGGTGCATGGTGGAAGTCGGACTCCTCGTTGGTCACTTGGGGTCAACGGGCGGGCTGCTCGGCGGGTCACGTCTGCGCGTCTGCGGTCACTTGACGCTGCCCGCGGTCAAACCCGCCTCCGCCCACGCCCCGTCGCCCGGCATCCGGGTTCACTCACTGACGCTCGCCCACGGACGGGCCGAGGTCCGCGCCCATCTCGTCACCGGGGCGCCCGACGGCACCTCCGTACGCCAGACCGGCTGGGCCACCACTCCCGAAGGCCCTACCGCCCAACTCCAGCCGGTGCACGGCTACACGGTGCGCACCGCGTCCGACACCGGCTCCACCCTCCAGGGCCCCCGCACCCGTACCGCCGCTCTGCACGGCACGACCGGCGGCAGACCCGCCACCCTCCTCGTCGCCCTCGCCTCGCTCACCGCCGAGCCCGCCCCGGCGCCCGTCACCGCGCTCGCGGACGTCGAGATCGACGGACACACCCTCACCGTCACCTGGCAGGACGGAACTACTTCGGTCCGTACTTGCGGCCCGCCCTGGAGCTGACCCCGCCCAGCAGCCCGCGCGGCGCCAGCTTCACCACACCCATGAGCGCCTTGTAGCGCGGGTCCGGGATGGACAGCGACTTCCCGCGCGCGAGGTCGGCAAGCGCCGCCGACACCAGCTTGTCGGCGTCCAGCCACATCCAGCCGGGGATGTTGTCCGTTCCCATTCCGGCCCGCTCATGGAACTCGGTCCGTACGAAACCGGGGCACAGGGCCATCAGACGCACGCCCGTGCCTGCCAGATCGCGGGCCGCGCCCTGCGTGAACTGCACGACCCACGCCTTGGACGCGCCGTACGTCCCGCGCGGCACGAAAGCCGCCACCGACGCGACGTTCACCACCCCGCCCCGGCCCCGGTCGCGCATCGGCCCCGCCGCCGCGGACGTCAGCCGCAGCACCGCCTCGCAGTGCACCTTCAGCATCCGCAGCTCATCGGCCATGGACACCTCCAGGAACCGGCCCTTGTTGCCGAACCCGGCGTTGTTCACCAGCAGGTCCACCGGACGCTTGCGGTCCGTCAGCCGCGCCTCGATCGCGGTGATCCCGTCCTCCTCGGCGAGATCCGCGGTCAGCACCTCCGCCTCGATGCCGTGCCGGTCGTGGAGCTCGGTGGCCTGCTCCTGAAGCCGCTTGGTGTCGCGTGCCACCAGGACCAGATCATGTCCGTCGGAGGCGAGCCGCCGCGCGAAGGCGGCGCCGATGCCCGCGGTCGCGCCAGTAATCAGTGCTGTCGTCATGGGCGGCACGTTAGTGCCCCGTGCGCGTGTGCGGCGTACCAGGCTTGCCCGCCGCCGTGCCTTCTCGCTCGCCTTGGCCCGCATGCCTGGCACACCGTCAGACCTGGGGGTTTTGACATCCCTTTGCCCGGATCGGACGAACCGGCCCATTGGCCCCAGTGTCCCGCTCGTCGCGGCCGGGCGGCCGGGCGGCCGGAGGACCGGTCGTGCGCGGTCAGCCGCCGTGCTTGGCGGTGTACGACTGCGCCACCTCCAGCAGCGCGGATTCCATCCACTCGGCCGCGACCAGGGTGCGCGGCAGCAGCTCCCGCTCGAGCGTGGCCGCGCGGAACAGCAGCGCGACCGTGATGTCGTGGTCGGGCCGGTGCACGATCTCGACCGGGTCGTCCGCCTGGAAAGTGCCCGGCTCGATCACCCGCAGCAGCGCCCCCGGCGCTCCCGCCCGGGTGAACCGCTTCACCCAGTCCTTCTCGCCGACGTGCCCCTGGAACGTCCTGCAGGGAACTCGGCCGCCGGTCACCTCGAGCACCACCCCGGAACCGACGCGCCAGCGCTCACCGATGAGGGCCCCGTTCACATCGAGGCCGAGGGTCGTGAGGTTCTCGCCGAACGCGCCGTCGGCCAGCGGACGCCCCAGCTCCCGCGCCCAGTCGTCGAGGTCCTCGCGCGCGTGGACCGTGACGGCCCGGTCGTCCCCTCCGTGGAAACGCAGGTCGGCGATGGTGTCCCCGTCCAGTCCGCTGCCGCCGGTCCCCGGCGGGCCGGGCGCGAAGACCCGTACGGGTCCGTCGACCGGGCGCTTGTCCACACCAGTGATCCCGCCCGGGGCGCTGGTGTACTCGACGGACTTCGGCCGGCCCACGTTCACGGAGAGAATCTTCATGCTCACGACGCTAACGGAGTCCCCCCAAGCTTCCAAGTGAAAATTCGCTCGCACCCCAAGAGGTCCTTATGCTTGCAGGGTGATCGAAGCCCGCCATCTCCGCGTCCTGCGCGCCGTGGCCGCCACCGGGTCCTTCTCCGCCGCGGCGCGCGAGCTGGGCTGCACCCAGCCCGCCGTCAGCCAGCAGATGAAGGCGCTCGAAACCTCCGCCGGGACCCCGCTGCTGATCCGGACCGGCCGGGAGATGCGCCTGACCCAGGCCGGCGAGGTGCTCGTACGCCATGCCGCCGGGATCCTGGCCGGGCTGACCGCGGCCGAGGAGGAGGTCGCGGCGATCGCGGGTCTGCGCGCGGGCCGGGTCCGCCTGGTGTCCTTCCCCAGCGGGAGCTCCACGCTCGTGCCCACCGCACTCGCCGCCCTCCGCGCGGCGCACCCCGGCACGCGGGTCTCGCTCGTCGAGGCCGAGCCGCCGCGCTCGGAGGAGATGCTGCGCGAGGGCGACTGCGATGTGGCGCTGGCTTTCCGGTACGGCCCGGCGGGTGCGGAGTGGGAGGACCTGGTCGTACGGCCGCTGCTGAGCGACCGGCTCGTCGGCCTGGTGCCCGAGGGGCACCGGCTCGTGGACGCCGGTGCGGTTTCCATCGCCGATCTGGCGGAGGAGCCCTGGATCGCGGGGTGCCCGCGCTGCCGCCGCCAGCTCGTGGCGGTCTGCGAGGAGTCCGGCTTCACGCCCAGGATCGACTTCGCCACGGACGACTACCCGGCCGTGGTCGGACTGGTCGGCGCGGGTCTCGGCGTGGCCGTACTGCCGGAGCTCGCGCTGGAGTCGGTGCTGCCCAAGGGCGCCCGTAGGGTGGCGGTGGAGCCGTCGGTGCACCGCGAAATCGTCGCTCTCACCCTCCCTGACCTGGCTCAGGTCCCCGCGGTCGCGGCCACCCTGGACCAGCTCGCACTGGCCGCCGCGCGCTGAACCCGCGCCACTGCGCCGCTCCACCACTGCACCGTCGCCCGTTACTGGGCCGGTCAGTGCAGGAACGTTTCTTCGAAGATGGCGGCCTGGATGTCAGCCGTGTGGGCTGCCGCCCGCGCCGCCTGCCGGGATCAGCCGGTGCCGCGCCCGCCCCATGAGCTCCTCACGTTCGTCCTCCGTCAGTCCGCCCCATACCCCGTAGGGCTCCCGCACTGCCAGTGCGTGCGCTGCGCACTCCGCGCGCACCGGGCACCTCATGCAGACCTCTTTCGCCGAGTTCTCGCGCGCACTCCTTGCCGCGCCGCGCTCCCCCTCTGGGTGGAAGAAGAGTGAGCTGTCTACCCCACGGCATGCCGCGAGCAGCTGCCAGTCCCACAGATCGGCGTTCGGTCCGGGAAGGCGGGAGAAATCTGCCATAGCGCATGTCCCCTTGTAACCGTGCTGAGTGGATGCCTGAAGGTCCGACCGTACATCTACGGTATAAGTAGATGTAAATATGACTCATTGCGAATCTAGCCACAGACACCAGCAAAAGGGAAGAAATGCCGCTAAATGGGGCATAGCGGCCATGTGGCGCGTCGATGGGCTGTGTCGCTCTCCTCCGCTCATGGGTCCTCACGTAGAGTGCCGAAGGTGCCCGTCGCACCCGTAACTCTTTCGAGTGACCGTCGTTGAGAGTGCGGAGGCGGTTGAGAGAACAAGCACTCGGGCAGATGTCCGGGGGCGTCAACCGCACAGGTGACGATACGTAACCAGCCTGGAGGCTCAAGGTGACGCGCATCAGCTGCGGAGGGCGGCCATGACATCCGTCCTCGTCTGCGACGACTCCCCGCTCGCCCGAGAGGCGCTCCGCCGCGCGGTCGCAACCGTGCCCGGCGTAGAGCGCGTGACGACCGCGGCCAACGGCGAGGAAGTCCTCCGCCGCTGGGGCGCCGACCGCTCGGACCTGATTCTGATGGACGTACGCATGCCCGGACTGGGCGGCGTCGAGACGGTCCGCCGGCTGCTCTCCGCCGACCCCGGCGCCCGGATCATCATGCTCACCGTCGCCGAGGACCTGGACGGCGTCGCGCTCGCCGTCGCGGCCGGCGCGCGTGGATATCTGCACAAGGACGCCTCGCGCGCCGAGCTGCGGGCCACGGTCACCCAGGCGCTCGCCGACCCGACCTGGCGGCTCGCCCCGCGCAGGCTGCGCTCGGCCGAGATGGGCGCCGCGCCCACGCTCACCGCGCGGGAGATCCAGGTGCTCGAAGGAATGAGCCACGGCAGGTCCAACGCCGAGATCGGGCGTGAGCTGTTCCTCTCCGAGGACACGGTGAAGACGCACGCCAGGCGGTTGTTCAAGAAGCTGGGCGCCTCGGACCGGGCGCACGCCGTCGCGCTCGGGTTCCGCTGGGGCCTGGTCCGCTGAGCGGTGCCGGGCGAGGCCGGGACCACTCCTGGCGAGCGAGCCGAAGGGGCGCGCGGCTGTCGGAAGGGAAAGCGCGCGGAGGTCCCGAGGTGCGAGGGACTGAGCGCGGTCGACCGTCGACAGCCGCTGAGGCGCCCCGGAGGCGAGCCGCAGAAACCGGCGCGCCCGGTGCGCCCCAGGGGTCCCGCAGGCATCATGAGCCCCGCTGACCCGGCGGTGGGCGGGGCGGCCGGCGACGGGGGGCACACGTTTCCCGCGCGATGCCGCATCCTTGAGGTGTGGAGTTCCTCAGGAACGAGTCGGTCGAGCGCAAGGGGAGGGCGCAGGAGATGACTTCCGGCGCACCTACTCATAACGCTTCGGTGCACAACTACGGACGCGGTGCCACGGATCAGCGACAGCCAAGGCACCATGGACCGATGCGTGACGACGAGGCGGCGACTGCCCATGGGGCCATCGGTGCACTTGTTCACCGTGCCGTCGACGGAGACGAGCAAGCCACGCACGACCTCCTGGCCCATGTGCACCCGCTTGCGTTGCGCTACTGCCGGACGCGGCTGAACCGTTTGCCCGGTGATGCCCGTCACTTCGTCGAGGACCTCGCTCAGGAGGTCTGTGTGGCGGTCCTCATGGCGCTGCCGCGTTACAAGGACACGGGACGCCCCTTCGAGGCTTTCGTCTTCGCCATCGCCGCGCACAAGGTCGCCGATCTGCAGCGCGCGGCCATGCGGCACCCCGGATCCACGGCCGTGCCGTCCGACGAGATGCCCGAGCGGCCCGACGACTCGCTCGGCCCGGAGGAGCGGGCGCTGCTCAGCGACGACGCGGAGTGGGCCAAGCGACTCCTCGCCAACCTCCCGGAGAACCAGCGGGAGCTGTTGGTGCTGCGGGTCGCGGTCGGGCTCACCGCGGAGGAGACCGGGCAGATGCTCGGTATGTCCCCCGGCGCGGTGCGGGTGGCGCAGCACCGGGCGCTGAGCCGGCTGCGTGCACTGGCGGAGCAGTAGCGGTGATCGGGGGCGGCCGGGTTGAACCGGACGCCCCCTCCGTACGTATGACCTTCGTACGTGTAAACGTACAAAGCTGCTCATCGATCTTGATCGTGGAATGAGACACCCTCGGATCCCGTTAGCATGGACATCCGCACCGATCAAGGCCATTTGGGGAAGGTGTCATGACTGCCAACGTCGACGGAGTGCCCGAGAAATTCGCGACACTCGGGCTGACCTACGACGACGTGCTGCTGCTGCCAGGCGCGTCGGACATGGCGCCCGACCAGATCGACACCTCCTCGTTCATCTCGAAGAACGTCCGGGTGAACATCCCGCTGCTGTCCGCCGCCATGGACAAGGTGACCGAGGCCAGGATGGCCATCGCGATGGCCCGCCAGGGCGGCGTCGGCGTACTGCACCGCAATCTCTCCATCGCCGACCAGGCCAACCAGGTCGACCTGGTGAAGCGCTCCGAGTCCGGCATGGTCACCGACCCGATCACGGTGCACCCGGACGCCACGCTTGCCGAGGCCGACGCGATCTGCGGCAAGTTCCGGATCAGCGGCGTCCCCGTCACCGACGCGGCGGGCAAGCTCCTCGGCATCGTCACCAACCGCGACATGGCCTTCGAGACGGACCGCGCCCAGCAGGTGCGCGACGTCATGACCCCGATGCCGCTGGTCACCGGCAAGGTCGGCATCTCCGGCGTGGACGCCATGGAGCTGCTGCGCCGCCACAAGATCGAGAAGCTTCCGCTGGTCGACGACGCGGGCATCCTCAAGGGCCTCATCACCGTCAAGGACTTCGTCAAGGCGGAGAAGTACCCGAACGCGGCGAAGGACAAGGAGGGCCGGCTCCTCGTCGGCGCCGCCGTCGGTGTCGCCGGTGACGCCTTCGAGCGTGCCCAGGCCCTGATCGAGGCCGGGGCCGACTTCATCGTCGTCGACACCGCGCACGGTCACTCCAAGCTGGTCGGCGACATGATCGCCAAGATCAAGTCCAACTCGTCCGTCGACGTCATCGGCGGCAATGTCGCGACCCGCGACGGCGCCCAGGCGCTCATCGACTCCGGTGTCGACGGCATCAAGGTCGGTGTCGGCCCCGGCTCCATCTGTACGACGCGAGTGGTCGCCGGAATCGGCGTTCCGCAGGTCACCGCGATCTACGAGGCCTCGCTGGCGGCGAAGGCGGCGGGCATCCCGGTCATCGGCGACGGTGGTCTGCAGTACAGCGGCGACATCGCGAAGGCCCTGGTCGCGGGCGCCGACACGGTGATGCTCGGCTCGCTCCTCGCAGGCTGCGAGGAGTCCCCGGGCGAGCTGATGTTCATCAACGGCAAGCAGTTCAAGTCGTACCGCGGCATGGGTTCGCTCGGCGCGATGCAGTCCCGTGGCGAGCAGCGTTCCTTCTCCAAGGACCGCTACTTCCAGGAGGGTGTCGCCTCCGACGAGAAGCTGGTGCCCGAGGGCATCGAGGGCCAGGTGCCCTACCGTGGCCCGCTGTCCGCGGTCGTCCACCAGCTGGTCGGCGGTCTGCGCCAGTCGATGTTCTACGTCGGCGGGCGGACGGTGCCGGAGCTGCAGGACCGCGGCCGGTTCGTACGGATCACGTCCGCGGGTCTCAAGGAGAGCCACCCGCACGACATCCAGATGACGGTCGAGGCGCCGAACTACAGCAGGAAGTAGTCGCACGGGTTTATCAGGGGCGGTTCCGGGGATGGCCGGGACCGCCCCTGGCGCGTGTGTCGGGGATACTGGTAGGCGCAGACGTAGAGGGAAAGGCCACACATCGTGACTGAGATCGAGATCGGGCGCGGCAAGCGCGGCCGCAGGGCGTACGCGTTCGACGACATCGCCGTCGTACCGAGCCGGCGCACCCGGGACCCGAAGGAGGTCTCGATCGCGTGGCAGATCGACGCCTACCGCTTCGAGCTGCCGTTCCTGGCCGCCCCCATGGATTCCGTCGTCTCCCCGCAGACCGCGATCCGCATCGGTGAGCTGGGCGGACTGGGCGTGCTGAACCTCGAGGGGCTGTGGACCCGGTACGAGGACCCGCAGCCGCTCCTCGACGAGATCGCGGAGCTGCCCACCGAGAGCGCGACCCGCCGTCTGCAGGAGATCTACGCGGCCCCGATCAAGGAGGAGCTGATCGGGCAGCGCCTCAAGGAGGTGCGCGACTCCGGCGTCGTCACGGCCGCCGCGCTGTCGCCGCAGCGCACCGCGCAGTTCTCCAAGTCCGTCGTCGACGCGGGTGTGGACATCTTCGTCATCCGCGGCACGACCGTCTCGGCCGAGCACGTCTCGGGCGCCGCGGAGCCGCTGAACCTGAAGCAGTTCATCTACGAGCTCGACGTCCCGGTCATCGTCGGCGGCTGTGCCACGTACACCGCGGCCCTGCACCTGATGCGCACCGGCGCGGCCGGCGTCCTCGTCGGCTTCGGCGGCGGCGCGGCGCACACCACCCGTAACGTGCTGGGCATCCAGGTCCCGATGGCCACCGCCGTCGCCGATGTCGCCGCGGCCCGCCGCGACTACATGGACGAGTCCGGCGGCCGGTACGTCCACGTCATCGCGGACGGCGGTGTGGGCTGGTCCGGCGATCTGCCGAAGGCGGTCGCCTGTGGCGCGGACGCCGTGATGATGGGCTCCCCGCTGGCCCGCGCGACGGACGCCCCCGGCCGCGGCCACCACTGGGGCATGGAGGCCGTCCACGAGGACGTCCCGCGCGGCAAGCTCGTCGACCTGGGCATCGTCGGCACGACGGAGGAGATCCTCACCGGGCCGTCGCACAGCCCGGACGGCTCGATGAACTTCTTCGGCGCGCTGAAGCGGGCCATGGCGACGACGGGCTACAGCGAGCTCAAGGAGTTCCAGCGCGTCGAGGTGACCGTCGCGGACTCCCAGCACAAGCGCTGAGGTCTGTTCGTACGCGGCCGGTACGCGGTCGGGGCCCGGCACCGTGAGGGTGCCGGGCCCTTCGCATGCCCTCACAGGCGGTGCGCCGCGCCCGCCGGGGACGCGCCCCTGGTGTCCAGGAGGATCTGGGCCTTCACCGCGAGGCTCTGGAGGTCGTAGGTGCGGTGGTGCTGGAGCAGGACCGTCAGGTCCGCGTTGGCCACCGCCTCGTAGAGGGAGTCCGCGCGGGGGACCGGGCGGTCGCGTACGCGCCAGTCGGGGACGTACGGGTCGTGGTAGCTGACCGATGCACCCAGTTCCATCAGGCGCTGGGCGATCTCGGGCGCGGGGGAGCCTTCGAGGTCGGCGAGGTCCGGCTTGTACGTGATGCCGAGGAGCAGGACGCGGGCCGCGCGGGCGGACTTGCCGTGTTCGTTGAGCAGGGTGGCGGCACGCTGGATCACGTACTGCGGCATGCGCTCGTTGATCTGGCCGGCGAGCTCGACGAGGCGCAGGGTGCGGTGGGTGCCGACCGTGTCGACGGGGACGCCGTGGCCGCCGACGCCCGGGCCGGGGCGGAAGGCCTGGAAGCCGTACGGCTTGGTCTCGGCACAGCGGATGACGTCCCAGAGGTCGATGCCGAGGTCGTGGCAGAGCACCGCCATCTCATTGACCAGGGCGATGTTGACGTGCCGGAAGTTCGTCTCCAGGAGCTTCACCGCCTCGGCCTCGCGCGGTCCGCGGGCGCGCACGACCTTGTCGGTGACGCGGCCGTAGAACGCGGCTGCCGATTCGGTGCAGGCAGGGGTGAGCCCGCCGATCACCTTGGGGGTGCCGGTGTAGCCGTGGGTGCGGTTGCCCGGGTCGAGCCGGCTGGGGGAGTAGGCCAGATGGAAGTCGCGTCCCGCGCGCAGGCCTGAGCCCTCTTCGAGGATGGAGCGGAGGTAGCTCTCCGTGGTGCCGGGTTCGGCGGCGGATTCGAGCACCACGGTGGTGCGTGGGCGCAGCCGTGCGGCCAGGGCGCGGGCGGCGTCGCCGACCGCGGTGAGGTCGAGCGTGCGGTTCGCGCCCGGGGGTGTGGGGGCGCAGATGACGGCGGTACGGACCCGGCCCAGCTCGGCCGGGTCGGTGGTGGGCCGGAAGCCCCCCGAGAGCATCCGGCGGATTTCGGAGGCGGTGAGCGAACCGTCCACGGGCGGCCGCCCCGCGGCGAGTTCGGCAACGGGGCGGGGGTCCGTGTCGTAGCCGATGGTCTCGATGCCCGCGGCTACGGCGGCCTGGGCGAGTGGCAGTCCGAGGTGGCCGAGTCCGATGACGGCGAGATCTGCGGGCATGGCGGTGAGCCGTCCTTCCCAATAGCCGAGGGTGACGCAGTGTGCAAGTGCTGTGGACAGAACGAGCACGCGCAATGTCAGACTAGGCGTAAATATGACCGATATGTGGCATTGCGAGGCTCTGGCCGCCCGAGTGTTGTCCACAGGCGGTGGCTGAAGTCGGGGAGTGCGGACAGAATCAAATTTGTGAGCCTGGCCAACGGGGGCAACGGGAGGCAGCAGTGAGGACAGCGACACTGGGACCCGCGCAGCGCACCGAGGCGCTTGCCGCGATGGCGGAGCGCGAGCTGGACGTGCTGGTGGTAGGTGCCGGAGTGGTCGGCGCCGGCACCGCACTGGATTCCGCGACACGCGGCCTGTCCACCGGCCTGGTCGAGGCCCGCGACTGGGCTTCGGGCACATCGAGCAGATCGAGCAAGCTCATCCACGGCGGTCTGCGCTATCTGGAGATGCTGGACTTCGCGCTGGTGCGGGAGGCGCTCAAGGAGCGCGGACTGCTGCTGGAGCGGCTGGCCCCGCATCTCGTCCGGCCGGTGCCCTTCCTCTACCCGTTGCAGCACAAGGGCTGGGAGCGGTTCTACGCCGGATCGGGCGTTGCGCTGTACGACGCGATGTCGGTGTCCTCGGGCCATGGACGCGGCCTGCCCGTCCACCGCCATCTCTCCCGGCGCAACGCACTGCGGGTCGCCCCCTGTCTCAAGAAGGACGCCCTGGTGGGCGCCTTGCAGTACTACGACGCCCAGATGGACGACGCCCGCTATGTGGCGACCCTGGTGCGTACGGCCGCGAGTTACGGCGCGCATGTCGCCAGCCGGGCCAGGGTGGTCGGCTTTCTGCGCGAGGGGGAGCGGGTCGTCGGCGCCCGGGTGCAGGACGTGGAGGAAGGCGGGGAGTACGAGGTCCGGGCGAAGCAGGTCGTCAACGCCACGGGGGTGTGGACGGACGACACCCAGGCCCTGATCGGCGAGCGGGGCCAGTTCCATGTCCGGGCGTCCAAGGGCATCCATCTGGTCGTACCGAAGGACCGGATCCATTCGACCACCGGGCTCATCCTGCGCACCGAGAAGTCCGTGCTGTTCGTCATCCCCTGGGGACGGCACTGGATCGTGGGCACCACCGACACCGACTGGGACCTCGACAAGGCCCATCCGGCCGCATCCAGCGCCGATATCGACTATCTGCTGGAGCACGTCAACTCGGTGCTCGCCGTGCCGCTCACCCGCGACGACGTCCAGGGGGTCTACGCGGGACTGCGCCCGCTGCTCGCCGGGGAGTCGGACGCGACCAGCAAGCTCAGCCGCGAGCACACGGTCGCGCACCCGGTGCCCGGCCTGGTCGTCGTCGCCGGCGGGAAGTACACGACCTACCGGGTGATGGCGAAGGACGCTGTGGACGAGGCGGTGCACGGGCTGGACCAGCGCGTCGCGGACTGCGTCACGGAGGACGTGCCGCTGATGGGAGCCGAGGGCTACCGGGCCCTGTGGAACGCACGGGCGAGGATCGCGGCGCGCACCGGCCTCCATGTCGTCCGGGTGGAGCATCTGCTCAACCGTTACGGATCCCTGGTCGAGGAGCTGTTGGAGCTGATCGCGGCCGACCCGAGGCTCGGCGAGCCGCTCGCCGCCGCGGACGACTATCTGCGGGCCGAGGTCGTCTACGCCGCCTCGCACGAAGGGGCGCGCCACCTCGACGACGTCCTCACGCGACGGACCCGCATCTCCATCGAGACCTTCGACCGGGGGACGCGCAGTGCGCGGGAGTGCGCGGAGCTGATGGCCCCGGTGCTCGGCTGGGACAAGGAGCAGATCGAGAAGGAGGTGGAGCACTACGAGAAGCGGGTGGAGGCCGAGCGCGAGTCGCAGCGGCAGCCGGACGACCTGACGGCAGACGCGGCGCGGCTGGGGGCGCCGGACATCGTCCCGATCTAGGATCCAGCGGAATCCCTTCCTCCGGAGCCCTCCTGACGCACGGTGGACCCGGGAGACCGGCCGGTCCTGGAGTGAGAGAGAATGGGGGCTCTTCCAGGGCGGGTTACCGCATCGCGCGGAAGCGGCAGGCGCGGGCGAAGATCAGGGATCGCAGAGGGGACGCATGTCGGAGGCGGAGCAGTCGCGGGACACGACACGGAGCCCTCTGCGGGACGCGGACGGAAACGGCGGGCGTGCCCCGGCCGCGGGGCCGGTCGGGCGCGGGGACGGCAGTTCGGGCGTGGGCACGGGCAAGGACGCGAAGTCGGGTGCCGGACACGACGCGACGGACGACGCGGGGCGGGGTGCCGGAAGCGGTGCTGCGAAGGGCACCGAGCCGGAGGCCCGACGGGCCGGCGCCGAGCCGGACACCGGGACCGGCGAGGCCGGCGGCGCCAAGTCGGCTGCCGGGCAAGGTGAGGTGAAGAAGGACGCGCCGTCGACTGCGGGCGACAGCGTGAAGTCCGGGCAGGCGGACGCCCGCCGTGCCGGTGCGAAGGAATCGGAGTCCGGCGCGGTGAAGGAATCGGAGGCCGGCGGGGCGGCGAAGAGTTCGGAGGCCGGCGGGGCGGCGAAGAGTTCGGAGGCCGGCGGGGCGGCGAAGGGTTCGGAGTCCGGCACGACGGACGACGGGGTCGCTGCCCGCCAGGGCGCGCGGGGCGCGGCGAAGGCCGACGCGGAGCGGGAGACCGGACGCGGTGACGCGAAGCGCGCCACGCCGGGCACCCACTCAGGTGCGCAAACCGGGGCCGGGCGGCCCGAGGCCGCCAGGACCGGCGCGGCGCAGGGACGCGGGCAGACGACCGCCGAGGGGCGGTTGCTGGCCGGGCGGTACCGGCTGGGAGGCGTCCTCGGACGCGGTGGCATGGGCACCGTATGGCGGGCCGTCGACGAGACGCTCGGCCGCACGGTCGCCGTGAAGGAACTGCGGTTCCCCAACAGCATCGACGAGGACGAGAAGCGCCGCCTCATCACGCGCACGCTGCGCGAGGCGAAGGCGATCGCCCGGATCCGCAACAACGGCGCGGTGACGGTCTACGACGTGGTCGACGAGGACGACCGGCCGTGGATCGTCATGGAGCTCGTCGAGGGCAAGTCGCTCGCCGAAGCCGTGCGCGAGGACGGCATCCTGACGCCCCGCCGGGCGGCCGAGGTCGGCCTCGCCATTCTGGACGTACTGCGCTCCGCGCACCGCGAGGGCATCCTGCACCGCGATGTGAAGCCGTCCAACGTGCTCATTGCCGAGGACGGCCGGGTCGTGCTCACCGACTTCGGCATCGCGCAGGTCGAGGGCGACCCCTCCATCACCTCGACCGGCATGCTCGTCGGCGCGCCCTCGTACATCTCGCCGGAGCGCGCCCGTGGCCACAAGCCGGGTCCGGCCGCCGATCTCTGGTCGCTGGGCGGGCTGTTGTACGCGAGCGTGGAGGGCTGCCCGCCGTACGACAAGGGCTCCGCGATCGCCACCCTGACCGCCGTGATGACCGAGCCCCTGGACCCGCCGAAGAACGCGGGGCCGCTGGAGGAGGTCATCTACGGCCTGCTCGCCAAGGACCCGGCGCAGCGGCTCGACGAGGCGGGTGCGCGGGCGCTGCTGCTGGACGTCCTGCACACGCCGGAGCAGTCGGCCGGGCCGGAGCCGTCGCCCGAGGCGACCCGGGTGGTCGCGCTGCCACCACTCCCGGCCGAGCCCGCCGTTCCCGCCAGGGACCGCGCCAAGGACGCGGCCGACGCGGCGGCCGAGCGGGTCCGCGGCGCGCTCCGCTCCGTGCGGAACGCGGCGGCGAAGGCCGAGCCGAGGCCCACCGCCACCAAGGCCGCGGCCCCCAAGCCGGAGCCCGGGCCCGCGGTCACGCGGACGGCCCCCGTGCGGGCGCCGCTCACCGATGTGGTGCCCAAGCGGACGCTGGTCATCATCGCGGTCGTCGCCGTGCTCGCCGTCCTGTCCACCGTGCTCGTCTTCTCGCTGGGCGGGGACGACGAGAAGGGCGGCCAGGGCAAGCCCAAGAACGGCACGACCGCTTCGGCCGGGTCCACCGCGGGCGGCGACGCCAAGGGCAACGGCGGCGGCAAGGACGGCGCCAAGGGCGGCGGCAGCGGTCAGAAGGACCAGGACCAGGGCGACGGCCCCACCGCGGGCAACGACGGGAAGGACGGCGGCGGGAGCAACGGCACGGGCGGCACCCAGCCGTCCGGCGGAAAGGACACCGGCGCGGGCGCGGGCGGGATCCCCGCCGGGTACGTGATGGTCTCCAACGACCAGTTCCACTTCACCATGGCGATGCCGAAGGCCTTTCACCGCACGGGCACCGCGGGCCAGAACTCGGGTGCGATCTTCAGCGCCGACGGCGGCTTCCCGCGCGTCCAGGTGGACTTCACGAACAGTCCCGGGGACGACGCGGAGGCCGCATGGGCGGCCTCGGTCGGCGCCGTCAGGGGCAGCAGCGACGGCTACAAGCACCTCGGTATCAAGACTGTCGCCTACAAGGGCTACCCCACGGTCGCCGACTGGAGCTTCGAGCGCAACCAGAGCGGTCAGCGGGTACGAGTGCTCAACCGCGGCTTCAAGGTCGACGCCAAGCACGGCTATTCGATCATGATCAGCTGCAAGGCGAGCGAGTGGGACGGCGCGGAGTGCAGGACGCTGCGCAAGACGGCGTTCGACACGTTCGCCCCCAAGGACTGACCAGGCCACGTATCGTGAGAGGCCGTGGACCGAACGCAGCCGCAACAGGCCGGTGAACGACCGGAATTGACGGTTTCGTGCGGTCCTCGGAACCGGGGGACAGGCGGCGAGTGAGCCGAAGGAGCGCGTCGACAGGGACCGGCGCGCCCCGGAGGCGAACCGAGCCGGGAAACAGCGCTGTGGGGAGGCGTCGTGGACGACTATGCGGGACGGGTGCTCGCCGACCGCTATCGCCTGCCGCTGCCGCCCTCCGACGAGTACGAACTGGTCGAGACCCGCGCCTTTGACACCTACAGCGGCCAGGAAGTCCTCGTCCGTCAGCTGCCGTTGCCGGAGGTCGTGGAAGCGGAAGTGCTCGACGCGGACGGCGCGCACGGATCCGGGGGGCTTCCCGCACCCCGCCGGGCGTCGGGACGTACCACCCGGCGGCCCACGGACCCGGCGGTGCGGCGGGCCGTCGAGGCCGCCCAGGCCGCCGCGCAGATTCCCGACCACCCTCGCCTCGACCAGGTCTTCGACGTGTTCGCGGAGGGCGGTTCGCTCTGGATAGTGAGTGAACTCGTCGCGGCGCGGCCGCTGGCGGCGCTGCTCGCGGAGAAGCTGCTGAATCCCTACCGGGCGGCGGAGATCGGCTCGGACGTGCTCACGGCCCTCCGCGCCCTCCACGCACACGGCTGGACCCACCGCAACATCACCGTCCGTACGGTCCTCGTCTGTGACGACGGCCGGGTCGTGCTGACGGGCCTCGCGGCGGGCGCGGCGGAGGAGGCCCTGTGCGGCTACGCGCCGGTGCCGGAGCCCGTGGAGGAAGCGGAGCCCGTGGAGGACGCGGAGCTCGTGGAGGACGCGGAACTCGTCGACGACTCCCCGGATCCGGCCGGTCCCGTGCACACGGCGGAGCCGTACCTGCCGCCGCAGAAGCACGGCGGGACGGCCCTGGGCGGGGCGGCCCTGGGAGGGGCGCCCGCACCCGGCCCCCCGCCGGGCGCCGGCCGGGCGGAGGGCCCGTACACCGCTCCGGCCTACGGGTACGGATTCGGTGAGACCGCCGGGGACTCGCGGGCCGCACGCGCCGGTGCCATCGCCGCCTACCGGGCGGGGGCCCGCGCCGCGGCCCGCGTCAGCGAGGACCGCCGCCAGGACGACGACCGCCGCCGGGACGAGAACCGCCAGGCCGGTCCCGGGGACCTCGTGCGCCAGTCGCAGGACGAAGCCGGCCGACTGGAGGAAGCCGGGCGACAGGCCGAAGCCGGGCGACAAGCCGAAGCGCGCCGCCGGACCGGGATGCAGCCCCCGGCCGAAAGCCGTTCCCAGGCCGGGAGTCATGGCCAGGGCGGTGCGGAAGAGCTCCACGGCGACGACGACCGCCGCCCGGAGCTTCTGCCGCCCTCGGGGCGTGTCCCCGACGGTGTCGAGCGGCTGCACCACCCCGGTGTGTGGGACGAGCCGGACGGCGGCCGCGGCGCCGCCCTGCCCGCGCCACGTCCCGGCGGCGCCCTTCCCGCCCCCCGCGCCGGACTGCCCGCGCCGCAGTGGTGGTCCCGACCCACGGACGACGAGGCGTACGACAGCGACGAGGCGTACGACAGCGACGAGGCGTACGACAGCGACGACGGGTACGACGCCGAGCACGCTGACGAGGCCGAAGACACCTACGGGACCGGGTCTCGCAGCCCGTACGGTGATCCGCCCGGCGGCCCCCGCCGCGCGGAGCTGGCAGGCACCTGGCACGACGGGCCCCGGCCCGGCACGGACGGCCCCGCACCGCTCCCGGCGGGAGGCGGCCCGTCTCCGTACGGGAGCACCACCCGCGACGCCCTGCGCGCCGACGCGCAGCGGCAGAGCCCCGCGCCCGTCCACGCCGAGCCCGTACCCGCCACCGGCAGGTGGGACGAGGTGGTCGCCGGCGGGCCCGCCCCCGCCTACCGCGGCCCTGCCACCCCGCTCGCCGCCGAGCGGGCGCGCCAGGCCCGGATCGCCGTCGTCGGGGCGGTGACCGAGCGCTGGGCGCCCGAGCAGGCGGGGCCGGTCCACGAGAACTGGCAGCTGGCGCCGCCCATCGGCCCGGCCACCGATCTGTGGGCGCTCGGCGCGCTGCTCTACCGCGCGGTGCAGGGCCACGCCCCGTATCCCGAGGAGAGCGCGGCGGAGCTGGTCCAGCTCGTCTGCGCCGAACCGCCCGCGTTCGCCGAGGAGTGCGGGCCGCTGCGCCCGGTCGTCGAGTCGCTGCTGCGTCAGGACCCCACCGAGCGCCCCGACTTCGAAGAGCTGCGTGGCTGGCTGCGCTCGCTCGTCCGGTCCGCGCCGGAACCCGACGTGGGCACCGAGGTCGTGCCCCTGCCGTCGGTCGACGGCACCCGGCTGCCCGTCGTGCGCCGCCGTGGGGAGCTCGTCCGCAGGCGCCGGGCCGGTTCGCCCGACACCACGCACGGTCGCCACCGCCACAAGAAGGTGAAGGAGCGACGGGAACGACGCCCCCGCGGCCCGAAGTCGCTCGGCCGCCTCCTCCTGTTCCTGATTCTGCTCGCGCTCGCCGCGGCGATCGCGTACGCCGTGCTGTTCATGCCGAGGACCGGCCAACAGTCTTCGTCGTCGTCCTCCCCGGCCGGCACGGCATCGAGCGCGCCCGCGGGCGGCCGGTCACCGGACGGACAGCAGTCCTCCCGGACCCCGGACGGACAGCAGCCGCAGACCTCCGCGCCCGCCGTGGACCTCGCCGAAGGGTATGTCCTGCGCGTCGACCCGGAAGGCTTCCGGATCGGTGTCGACAAGACCTGGCAGCGCAGACCCGTCAACGACAGCGGTCAGGTCCGTTACGTCGGCGGCGACTTCACGCTGATCGTCGTCCCCGGCCGTGACTCCGTCCGGGCCAACGGCGCGGACCCGATGGCGTATCAGCGCAACAAGGAGCGCGAGCTGCAGCCGTTCCGCGATTCCTCCTGGTCCACGGCGTCCGGTCTGCGCCGCATCGACGTGGGCAAGCAGGCCATGGCGGAAGGCCAGTTCACCTGGCGGGACAGCACCGGCCGCGAGGTGTACGTCCGCAACCTCGCGCTCATCGTCGGCGACAGCTATCACGTGCTGCAGGTGATCGGGCCCGAGGGCCGGCGCGACAAGGTCACCGAGATCTACGAGCAGGCCACGGCCGCCTACCGGGCGAACGGTTGACCGGTCCGGATGCCGTCGGGACCGAGCGCGCCGCGCAACCATCGGATCACGGTGCGAGTTACTGAGCGGCCCCTGGTTCCCCGCACGTACTTCCTCTCCGTAACCTGTCTTTCCAAGGAACGGGGCGGGGACACGTGGAACACACACAGAGCGTGAGCAAAGGCTCGGGCACGAACGCAGGACTGCTGCTGGCCGGCCGGTACCGGCTGACCGAGAGCATCGGCCGCGGCGGCATGGGCAGGGTCTGGCGTGCCCAGGACGAACTCCTGCACAGAACGGTCGCGGTGAAGGAACTCACCGCCGGTCTGTACGTCTCCGAGGCCGACCGGACGGTGCTGCACGCCCGCACCCAGAAGGAGGCCCGCGCCGCCGCCCGGATCTCCCACCCCAACGTTGTCACCGTCCATGACGTCCTGGAGCACGACGACCGTCCGTGGATCGTGATGCAGTACGTCGACGGGCCGTCACTCGCCGACGCGGCCAAGGAGTCCGGCCGGATCCAGCCGGCCGAGGCCGCCCGCATCGGCCTGCACGTCCTGGGCGCACTGCGCGCCGCGCACGCCGCCGGAGTGCTGCACCGCGACGTCAAGCCCGGCAATGTGCTGCTCGCCTCCGACGGCCGCGTTCTGCTCACCGACTTCGGCATCGCCGCCATCGAGGGCGACTCGACCATCACCAGGACCGGTGAACTGGTCGGCTCCATCGACTATCTGGCCCCCGAGCGGGTACGCGGCGGGGACCCCGGACCCGCCTCGGACCTGTGGTCCCTGGGCGCCACGCTCTACACGGCGGTCGAGGGGACCTCACCGTTCCGCCGTACGTCACCGCTGTCCACGATGCAGGCGGTGGTCACCGAGGAGCCGCCGCCCGCCCAGCACGCGGGACCGCTCGGCCCCGTCATCACCGGACTGCTGCGCAAGGAGCCCGAGCAGCGCCCGCCGACGGCCGAGGCCGAGCGGATGCTGCTGGAGGTGATGGAGGGACGCAGCCCGAAGTCGGCGCACGAGTACGTACCGACGCAGTCGGTGGAGGCCGAGGACCGGCGGGCGGCTACCGCGTCGCTCCCTGAGTCGCAGCCCGCGCCCACCACGACGGCGCGGAAGCGATCCGGCCGCTGGCGCAGAGCACTGCTCGTCGTCGTGCTCGCCGCTGTCGTCGGCGGTGGGGCGGGATTCCTCGCGATGCGTTACGGGGACGGGGACGGGGGTGGTGGCACCCCAGGCGGCCGGACCAGCAAGCCAGGGGCCACCACGTCGTCGTCCCCAGGGCCTGCCAAGACCGGTTCCGTACCCGCCGGCTGGCATCGGGTGACCGACCCCAAGGGCTTCAGCCTGCTCGTACCGGACGGCTGGACCCGACAGCTGGACGGCAACCAGATCGACTACACGCCCGACAGCGGCCGCCACCGCATCCGCATCAGCATCGACCCGTCGCCGGACTTCGAGAATCCGTACATGCACCTGCTCGATCTGGAGAAGATCGTCGACAAGCGCGCGGACTACGACAAGGTGATCCTCCACCCCAACACCTACCGCGACCAGACGAAGTCGGCGATCTGGGAGTTCACGTGGACCGAGATCAAGGACCATCCGGGCAAGCGCCGCGCGATCGACCAGGTCTACTACGAGGAGGACGGGACCGAGTACGCGCTCTTCATGGCCGGCCCTGCCGAGGACTGGCCCACGATGCGGCAGCAGTTCGACACCATGGTGCAGAGCTGGCGGCCTCCGGCCCCGTGACTCGGTCACGTCTCTGCATCTCTCGATCCCGTAAGTGGCAACGTCAAACGCTCTTCGCCAGGATGTGAACATGACGAACGACGGGGGGCGGGCGACCGACCCCACCAGCTACGCACTCCGGCCGCCTCAGGCGTCCACGCCCTCCGGACCGCAGGTACCGCCGCAGGGCTCCACACCCGTACCGACGCAGGTCGCCGAGGCACCGGCGCCCGTCGCCGACCCGGGCAGCGGACGGCTCATCGGCGGCCGTTACCGCCTCGTCTCCCGTCTCGGCCACGGCGGCATGGGGACGGTCTGGCGGGCGCGCGACGAGGTCGTGGACCGGGACGTGGCGATCAAGGAGCCGCGCGTACCCGAGCATCTGGGCGACCGTGCGCGCGAGAACGTGTATCTGCGCATGCAGCGGGAGGCCCGCGCCGCGGCCAGTATCGACCATCCGTCCGTCGTCACCGTGCACGACGTCGTGATGGAGGACGGCAAGCCGTGGATCGTGATGGAGCTGGTGCGCGGCCAGTCCCTCGGCGACCGGCTGCAGGAGGGCACGCTCGACGTACGGGAGGCGGCCAGGATCGGACTCGCGGTCCTCGGCGCGCTGTCGGCGGCGCACGAGGCGGGCGTCCTCCACCGCGATGTGAAGCCCGACAACGTGCTGCTGGGCCGCGGCGACCGGGTCGTGCTCACCGACTTCGGCATCGCGCAGGTCGAGGGCGAGCAGGGGCTGACCGAGACCGGCGCGTTCATCGGCTCGCCGGAGTACATCGCGCCCGAGCGGGTGCTGGGCCAGCGGCCGGGACCGGAGTCGGACCTGTGGTCGCTGGGTGTGGTGCTGTACGCGGCGGTCGAGGGCATGTCCCCGTACCGGCGTTCGCACACGCCCGCCACGCTCCAGGCCGTGCTCTCGGCGGAGCCGCAGGTACCGGCGCGCGGATCCGGGGCCTTCGGCACGATGCTGATGCAGCTGCTGCGCAAGGACCCGGCGGCCCGGCCGGACGCCGCCGAGATCCGCGCGACGCTGGAGTCGGCGGCGCGTCCGCCGCAGGCCGACCCGACCCGCGTCTACGACGGCGTCGCCGCCCAGGGCACGGGCTCCCGCTGGGTGCCGCCGGTGCTGCATCGCAACCGTCCGGCGCAGTTCGGACTCCTCGGCGGAGTGCTCGCGGTGGCGCTCGCCCTCGCCCTGGTGATCCTCAAGCCGTTCGGCGGCGACGAACTCCCGGCGGGGTGGAAGGTGCGTCCGGAGAGCGAGATCCTGGCCGCGGACGTCGCCGTACCGGAGGAGTACACGCGCTCCGAGTTCGACGGCGGCTACGCCGTCGAATACCGCGACCCGAGTGGTGTCTTCGCGATCTATCTGGAGCGGATGCAGAGCTCGAAGGACAACGCGGGCGAGTTCCTCGAACCGAAGAAGGAAGTGTGGGACGCCTGGTACAAGAAGGGCGGCAAGAACGGTACGGAGATCAAGGGTGTCGACGTCAAGAGCAAGGACGTCACCCACCAGGAGAAGAAGGCCTTCCAGACGACCGTCGACTTCACCCCCTACGCGGACACCAACGAGGATGCCGTCCGCTACCGCTGGCGCGAGCTGGTCGTGCCGGGCAAGAACAAGGTGTACTGGCGGCTGCGGGTGCAGATGCCGGCGGAGGGCGCGGCACAGCAGGACGGCGAGGAGATCTTCGCGAACGTCGCGAAGCAACTCAAGATCCAGGGTCTCTGACCCGTTGGCCGATCGGGGGAGCCGGTGGGGGACGCGACGGAGCCCGGGCGGCTCATCGGCGGGCGCTACCGGCTCACCGGGCGGCTCGGCTCCGGCGGTATGGCCACGGTGTGGCAGGCCCGCGACGAAGTCGTGGGCCGCGACTGCGCGGTGAAGGAGCCACGGCTGCCCGGCGACCGAGACGACCCGTCCCGGCAGCGGCTGTACGAGCGGCTCCGCCGTGAGGCGCGGGCCGCCGCGACGGTCGAGCACCCGGCGGCGGTCGTCGTCCACGACGTGGTCGTCGAGGACGGAATCCCGTACATCGTCATGGAGTTGATCCGCGGCGAGTCGCTGCACGAGCGGCTGCGGCG
>NZ_JBSGZO010000068.1:0-26874 GCF_053611045.1 Streptomyces sp. NPDC054841
GCCCTGAGGGCACCGGGCCCTGCCCATGGTCTGCCGGGCGGACCGGGCCGGTCAGGCGCGGCCGCCGG
This sequence comes from Streptomyces sp. NPDC054841, assembly GCF_053611045.1. Lineage (NCBI taxonomy): Bacteria > Bacillati > Actinomycetota > Actinomycetes > Kitasatosporales > Streptomycetaceae > Streptomyces > Streptomyces sp. NPDC054841. The sequence goes on from NZ_JBSGZO010000068.1 coordinate 69, forward strand.
GCCGTTCAGCTCTCCTCGTCCGCCGAACGCTCGCCCTCGGCCTGGGACGGAGTCGTCCGGGAGACGTCGGGGTGCTGTTCCTCGGTGGATTCCGTGTCCTCGCCCTCGGCCTGCGAGGGGGTGGTGTACTCGGGGTACTGGTACTGGTCGATCATGACGATCCTCCTTGACCCGCCAGCCCCTCCCATGATCGAGCGTAGCCCTTCTTCGGCGGATCGGCCCGGGCCGGGCGCGGCCCCGTGGACCGGCCGCCCGGCCGCCGCAAGCGCGCTCGGGCACGGCGAGGGCCCGGCCTCTCCCCCGAGGAGACGCCGGGCCTTCGCCATGATCACGCTCGCGGGCTACCGTACGAACACGCTCGCCTGGTTCGCCAGATCCAGGAAGTACTGCGGCGCGACACCGAGCACCAGCGTGACAGCCACACCGACCGCGATCGTCGTCGTCGTCAGCAGCGACGGCACGGCGACCGTCGGTCCCTCCGGCTTGGGCTCGCTGAAGAACATCAGCACGATGACCCGGATGTAGAAGAACGCGGCGATCGCGGACGAGATCACACCCACCACGACCAGTACCCCCGCGCCGCCCTGCGCCGCCGCACTGAACACGGCGAACTTCCCGGAGAAGCCCGACGTCAGCGGGATACCGGCGAAGGCCAGCAGGAACACCGCGAAGACCGCGGCCACAAGCGGTGAACGCCGCCCGAGCCCCGCCCACTTCGACAGATGCGTGGCCTCACCGCCCGCGTCCCGCACGAGCGTGACGACCGCGAACGCGCCGATCGTCACGAAGGAGTACGCGGCCAGGTAGAAGAGGACGGACGAGACGCCCTCGGGGGTGACCGCGATGACACCGGCGAGGATGAACCCGGCGTGCGCGATCGACGAGTACGCCAGCAGGCGCTTGATGTCGGTCTGGGTGATCGCGACGATCGCACCGCCCAGCATCGTGACGATCGCGATGGCCCACATGATCGGCCGCCAGTCCCAGCTCATGCCCGGCAGCACCACGTACAGCAGCCGGAGCAGCGCGCCGAACGCCGCGACCTTGGTGGCCGCCGCCATGAAGCCGGTGATCGGGGTCGGCGCGCCCTGGTAGACGTCCGGGGTCCACATGTGGAACGGCACCGCGCCGACCTTGAAGAGCAGCCCCATCAGGATCATCGCGCCGCCGATGAGCAGCAGCGCGTCGTTGCCCATCGTGGAGGCGAGCGCCGGGTCGATGGTCTGGATGGTGCCGTCGACGACGTCGGCGATCTTCGCGTACGAGACGGAGCCCGCGTACCCGTACAGCAGGGCGATGCCGAAGAGCAGGAACGCCGACGAGAACGCGCCGAGCAGGAAGTACTTCACCGCGGCCTCCTGCGACATGAGCCGCTTGCGGCGGGCCAGGGCGCACAGGAGGTAGAGCGGCAGCGAGAAGACCTCGAGGGCGACGAACAGCGTCAGCAGATCGTTGGCCGCCGGGAAGATGAGCATGCCGGAGACGGCGAAGAGGGCCAGCGGGAACACCTCGGTGGTGGTGAACCCGGCCTTGACGGCGGCCTTCTCGCTGTCGCTGCCCGGCACGGACGCGGCCTGCGCGGCGAACGAGTCGACGCGGTTGCCGTGGGCCTCGGGGTCGAGGCGCCGCTCGGCGAAGGTGAAGACCGCGACCAGTGAGGCCAGCAGGATGGTGCCTTGCAGGAACAACGCGGGCCCGTCGACCGCGACGGCGCCCATCGCCGCGATATGGGCCTTGGTCGTGCCGTATCCGCCGGCGGCGAGGCCGACCACCGCGGCGAACGCGGCGGCCAACGCGACGACGGACAGGAACACCTGTGTGTAGTAGCGGCTCTTGCGCGGGACGAGGGCCTCGACCAGCACCCCCACGATCGCCGCTCCGATCACGATCAGCGTGGGAGCGAGCTGCGCGTACTCGATGTGCGGCGCCGGGATCTTGTCCAGCGGTTGGGCCGCCGTTGTCCACAGGCTGTGGACAGCTGTCGTGCTCACTTGGCCGCCTCCACCTCGGGCTGGGGGTCCTTCTTCTGTACGTCGGACATGGTGTGCTCCACGGCCGGGTTGACGATGTCCGTCAGCGGCTTGGGATAGACGCCGAGGAAGATCAGCAACACGATCAGCGGGGTGACCACCACCAGCTCGCGCAGGCGCAGATCCGGCAGGGTCCGTACCTCCGCCTTCACCGGGCCGGTCATCGTCCGCTGGTAGAGGACCAGGGTGTAGAGCGCGGCGAGCACGATGCCGAAGGTCGCGATGACGCCGACCACCGGATAGCGGGCGAACGTGCCGACCAGGACCAGGAACTCACTGACGAACGGCGCGAGTCCTGGCAGCGACAGGGTCGCCAGACCGCCGATGAGGAAGGTGCCCGCAAGGACGGGGGCGACCTTCTGCACACCTCCGTAGTCGGCGATGAGCCGCGAGCCGCGCCGCGAGATCAGGAAGCCGGCCACCAGCATCAGGGCGGCCGTCGAGATCCCGTGGTTGACCATGTAGAGCGTGGCGCCGGACTGGCCCTGGCTCGTCATCGCGAAGATGCCCATGATGATGAAGCCGAAGTGCGAGATCGACGCATAGGCGACCAGGCGCTTGATGTCCCGCTGACCGACCGCGAGCAGCGCGCCGTACACGATGCTGATCAGCGCCAGGACCAGGATCACCGGCGTCGCCCACTCCGAGGCCTCCGGGAAGAGCCCGAGGCAGAAGCGGAGCATCGCGAAGGTGCCGACCTTGTCGACGACGGCGGTGATCAGCACGGCGACCGGGGCGGTCGCCTCGCCCATGGCGTTGGGCAGCCAGGTGTGCAGCGGCCACAGGGGCGCCTTCACCGCGAAGGCGAAGAAGAAGCCGAGGAACAGCAGCCGCTCGGTGGTGGTCGCCATGTCCAGCGAACCGTTCGCCCGGGCCTCGGTGATCTCCTGGAGCGAGAAGTTCCCGGCGACGACGTAGAGGCCGATGACCGCGGCCAGCATGATCAGTCCGCCGACCAGGTTGTAGAGCAGGAACTTCACGGCGGCGTACGAGCGCTGGGCCGCCGCGTTCTCGTCGGTGCCCGCGTGGGCGCGGTCTCCGAAGCCGCCGATGAGGAAGTACATCGGGATGAGCATGGCTTCGAAGAGGATGTAGAAGAGGAAGACGTCGGTGGCCTCGAAGGAGAGGATCACCATCGCCTCGACGGACAGGATCAGGGCGAAGAAGCCCTGCGTCGGCCGCCAGCGTCTGGACTGCCCCGCGACGGAGTCGCTGTCGGACACTTCCAGGGGATCGGCGTCGTGCCAGCCGGCCAGGATGATGAACGGGATCAGCACCGCGGTCAGCGCGATCAGCGCCACCCCGATACCGTCCACGCCCAGCTCGTACCGCACCCCGAAGTCCTTGATCCAGGCGTGGGATTCGGTGAGCTGATAGCGGTCGCCGCCGGGCTCGAACCGTACGGCGACGACCGCCGCCAGCACGAGCGTGGCGAGCGAGACGAGCAGCGCCAGCCACTTGGCGGCGACTCGCCGGCCGGCCGGCACGGCGGCGGTGGCGATCGCACCGATCGCCGGGAGCGCCGCCGTCGCTGTAAGGAGCGGGAATGACATGGCAGTTACACCGCCCTCATCAGCAGGGTCGCAGCGATCAGCAACGCCGTACCTCCGAACATCGAGACCGCGTAGGTGCGGGCATAGCCGTTCTGCAGCTTGCGGAGCCGGCCGGAGAGACCGCCGACCGAGGCCGCCGTGCCGTTGACGACCCCGTCGACCAGGGTGTGGTCCACGTACACGAGGGAGCGGGTGAGGTGCTCGCCGCCGCGGACCAGAACGATGTGGTTGAAGTCGTCCTGGAGGAGGTCGCGGCGGGCGGCCCGGGTGAGCAGCGAGCCGCGCGGTGCGGTGACCGGCACGGGACGGCGCCCGTACTGGAGGTAGGCGAGCGCGACGCCGAGGACCATCACCGCGACGGTCGCGCTGGTGATCGCGCCCGCGCTGATCGGCGGGTGGCCGTGCTCGAAGCTGGTGACCGGCTCCAGCCAGTTCACGAACGCGTCGTTCCACGAGAACAGGAAACCGGCGAAGACCGACCCGAAGGCGAGCACGATCATCGGGATGGTCATGGACTTCGGCGACTCGTGCGGATGCGGCATGTCACCCGGGTGCACCTCGAGACCGGGCTCGACGCTCGGCGCCGTGTCCGGGTCGGGGGCGGGCTGCCAGCGCTTCTCGCCGAAGAAGGTCATGATCATCACGCGCGTCATGTAGAACGCGGTGATCGCCGCGCCCAGCAGGGCCGCACCGCCGAGGATCCAGCCCTCCGTGCCGCCCTTGGCGAAGGCCGCCTCGATGATCTTGTCCTTGGAGAAGAAGCCGGACAGGCCCGGGAAGCCGATGATCGCGAGATAGCCGAGTCCGAAGGTGACGAAGGTGATCGGCATGTACTTCCGCAAGCCGCCGTACTTCCTCATGTCGACCTCGTCGTTCATGCCGTGCATGACCGATCCGGCGCCGAGGAAGAGCCCGGCCTTGAAGAAGCCGTGCGTCACCAGGTGCATGATCGCGAAGGCGTAGCCGATCGGCCCGAGACCCGCGGCCAGGATCATGTAGCCGATCTGCGACATCGTCGAACCGGCCAGCGCCTTCTTGATGTCGTCCTTCGCGCAACCGACGATCGCACCGAAGAGGAGCGTGACCGCGCCAACCACCACGACCGCGAGCTGCGCCTCCGGTGCGGCGTTGAAGATCGCCCCGGAGCGGGTGATCAGGTAGACGCCGGCGGTCACCATCGTCGCCGCGTGGATCAGGGCCGAGACCGGGGTCGGGCCCTCCATGGCGTCCCCGAGCCAGGACTGCAGCGGCACCTGGGCGGACTTGCCGCACGCGGCGAGCAGCAGGAGCAGCCCGAGGGCGGTCAGCACACCCTCGGAAGTCTTGCCCGTCGACTCCAGCACCGGGCCGAAGGCGAAGGTCCCGAAGGTGGTGAACATCAGCATGATGGCGATCGACAGGCCCATGTCGCCGACCCTGTTGACCAGGAAGGCCTTCTTGGCCGCCGTCGCGGCGCTGGGCTTGTGCTGCCAGAAGCCGATGAGCAGGTACGAGGCGAGGCCGACGCCCTCCCACCCGACATACAGCAGCAGATAGTTGTCGGCGAGGACCAGCAGGAGCATCGCCGCGAGGAAGAGGTTGAGATAGCCGAAGAAGCGGCGGCGGCGCGGGTCGTGCGCCATGTACCCCACCGAGTACAGATGGATGAGCGAGCCGACGCCGGTGATCAGCAGGACGAAGGTCATCGACAGCTGGTCGAGCTGGAAGGCGACATCGGCCTGGAAGCCCTCGACCGGGATCCAGCTGTACAGATACTGGGTGAGGGTCCGGTCGTCGCCGGGCCTGCCGAGCATGTCGGCGAAGAGCACGACACCGATGACGAAGGAGACGGCGGCGAGCAGCGTGCCCAGCCAGTGGCCGACGCGGTCGAGCCGTCGCCCGCCGCACAGCAGCAGGACCGCTCCGAGCAGGGGCGCCGCCACCAGCAGCGCAATCAGATTCTCTGCGTTCATGTCGTTCTAGCGCCCCTTACAGCTTCATCAGGCTGGCGTCGTCGACCGAGGCCGAGTGGCGGGAACGGAACAGCGACACGATGATCGCGAGCCCGACCACGACCTCCGCGGCGGCGACGACCATCGTGAAGAAGGCGATGATCTGGCCGTCGAGGTTGCCGTGCATCCGGGAGAAGGCGACGAGCGTGAGATTGCAGGCGTTGAGCATCAGCTCGATGCACATGAACACCACGATGGCGTTGCGCCTGATCAGCACGCCGGCCGCGCCGATGGTGAACAACAGAGCGGCGAGATAGAGGTAGTTGACCGGATTCACCGCGTGACCTCCTGTCCGTCCCGCTGTCCGTCCCTGTCGTGCTCGTCCCGGTCCCGGCCGAGCCGCTCCTCGGAGCGCTGTTCGAGCGCCTTCAGATCGTTCAGCGCCTCGCGGGACACGTCGCGGATCTGGCCGCGGTCACGCAGCGTCTTGTTGACGCTGAGCTGGGACGCGGTGCCGTCCGGGAGAAGGCCGGCGATGTCCACCGCGTTGTGCCGGGCGTAGACACCGGGCGCGGGCAGCGGCGGCAGGTGCTTGCCCTCGCGGACACGCTGCTCGGCCTGCTCGCGCTGGGTCTTGGCGCGCTCGGTGCGCTCGCGGTGGGTGAGCACCATCGCGCCGACGACCGCCGAGATGAGCAGCGCGCCGGTGAGCTCGAAGGCGAAGACGTACTTGGTGAAGATCAGCGCCGCCAGGCCTTCGACATTGCCCCCCGCGTTGGCCTGGCCGAGTCCGATGAAGGACCCCGAGCCCAGCGCGGCGTGCCCGATTCCGGTGATGAGCAGGATGCCGAAGCCGAGCCCGCAGGCGGCTGCCCACCAGCGCTGGCCCTTCAGCGTCTCCTTGAGGGAGTCCGCGGCCGTCACACCGACGAGCATGACGACGAAGAGGAACAGCATCATGATCGCGCCGGTGTAGACGACGATCTGGACGACGCCCAGGAAGTACGCCCCGTTGGCGAGGTAGAAGACCGCCAGGATGATCATGGTTGCGGCGAGGCACAGCGCGCTGTGCACGGCCTTCTTCATCAGGATGGTGCACAGCGCGCCGATGACGGCGACGGGGCCGAGCACCCAGAACTGGACGGCTTCACCGGTGGAAGCCGCGGCGGCCAGCGCGCTCATACGTCGGCCTCCTCAGCCTGCGCCGCGCCCGGAGCGCCTGCCGACGGTTGCGGTTCGCCCTTGGAGACGGCGGCCTGGCGCTCCGTACCGGGCGCGGCCTCGATGACCCGGCCCCGGTAGTAGTCCTGCTCGTCCATGCCGGGGTAGATCGCGTGCGGGGTGTCGACCATGCCGGATTCGAGGCCCGCGAGAAGCTGCTCCTTCGTGTAGATCAGATTCTCGCGGGAGCTGTCGGCCAGTTCGAACTCATTGGTCATCGTGAGTGCCCGGGTGGGGCAGGCCTCGATGCACAGTCCGCACAGAATGCAGCGGGCGTAGTTGATCTGGTAGACGCGGCCGTACCGCTCGCCCGGCGAGTAGCGCTCCTCGTCGGTGTTGTCCGCGCCCTCCACGTAGATGGCGTCCGCGGGACAGGCCCAGGCGCACAACTCGCAGCCCACGCACTTCTCCAGCCCGTCCGGATGCCGGTTGAGCTGGTGCCGGCCGTGGAAGCGCGGCGCCGTCGTCTTCTGCTGCTCCGGATACTGCTCGGTCAGCCGCTTCTTGAACATGGCCTTGAAGGTCACGCCGAAGCCGGCAACCGGGTTCTGGAACGAGCTCTCGGATTCCTCAGACACCGTCAGCCTCCTTTCCGTCACGAGGACCGTCACTGTCAGTATTCACGCCACCACTGACAATCAGCTCGCGGTCGCGGCGCGGTCGCCTGCGCGGCACCGGCGGCAGCTCCTGTCCGGGCAGCGGCGGCACGGGGTAGCCGCCCGCCATCGGGTCGAACGCGGCGGCCGGCGGCTGCTTCTCCGCCCCGGCCGCTTCCTTCTTGCCACGGAAGAGGTCGAAGACGAACGACAGCAGCAGTACGGCGAGAACCGCCCCGCCGACGTACAGCACGATCTGCGAGAAGTCCTGGCCCTCGTTGCGCAGCGCCCGGACGGTCGCGACGAGCATCAGCCAGACGACCGAGACCGGGATGAGGACCTTCCAGCCGAGCTTCATCAGCTGGTCGTAGCGGACGCGCGGCAGCGTGCCGCGCAGCCAGATGAAGAAGAACAGCAGCAACTGGACCTTGATGACGAACCAGAGCATCGGCCACCAGCCGTGGTTCGCGCCCTCCCAGAAGGTGCTGACCGGATACGGGGCGCGCCAGCCGCCGAGGAAGAGGGTGACCGAGACCGCCGAGACGGTGACCATGTTGACGTACTCGGCGAGCATGAACAGCGCGAACTTGATCGACGAGTACTCGGTGTTGAAGCCGCCGACCAGGTCGCCCTCGGACTCCGGCATGTCGAACGGGGCACGGTTCGTCTCGCCGACCATCGTCACGATGTAGATCAGGAACGAGACCGGCAGCAGCAGGATGTACCAGCGGTCCGCCTGCGCCTCGACGATCGCCGAGGTCGACATCGATCCGGAGTAGAGGAAGACGGAGGCGAAGGCCGCGCCCATGGCGATCTCGTACGAGATCATCTGCGCGCAGGAGCGCAGTCCGCCGAGCAGGGGGTACGTCGAGCCGGAGGACCAGCCCGCCAGCACGATGCCGTAGATGCCGACCGAGGCGACCGCGAGGATGTAGAGCATCGCGATCGGCAGGTCGGTGAGCTGCATCGTGGTCCGCTGGCCGAAGATCGAGATCTCGTTGCCGGCCGGGCCGAAGGGGATGACGGCGATCGCCATGAAGGCGGGGATCGCGGCGACGATCGGCGCGAGGACATAGACGATCTTGTCCGCGCGTTTGACGATCAGGTCCTCCTTGAGCATCAGCTTGACGCCGTCCGCGAGGGACTGGAGGAGACCCCAGGGGCCGTGCCGGTTGGGGCCGATGCGCAGCTGCATCCAGGCGACGACCTTGCGCTCCCACACGATGGAGAACAGCACCGTCAGCATCAGGAAGGCGAAGCAGAAGACCGCCTTGATGACGACGAGCCACCAGGGGTCCCGCCCGAACAGCGAGAGGTCCTCGGCGGCGAGGAGGATCGGGTTCACGGGCGCACCTCCGGTACGTCGTCGCTGTCGGCGGCCCCCGGGCCGGCAACGGCTGCCGGACCGATGCGGACGAGCCGGCCGGGCACCACACCCGTGTCGCTGAGCACGCCGCCGCCCGTCGAGTTGAGCGGGAGCCAGACCACCCGGTCGGGCATCTCGGTCACCTGGAGCGGGAGTTGTACGGAACCGGCGGGTCCGGTGACGGCCAGTACATCGCCGTCCTTGACGCCGGTCTCGGCCGCCGTGGTGGCGGAGAGGCGGGCGACCGCGGCGTGCCGGGTGCCGGCCAGCGCCTCGTCGCCCTCCTGGAGGAGCCCCTGGTCGAGCAGGAGCCGGTGGCCCGCGAGGACCGCCTCGCCCGCGCCGGGGCTGGGCAGCGGCCGCGGGGACTCGACGGGCTCGGTCGCCCGCGCCCCGGTCCACGCCCCGAGCCCGTCCATCTCCCGTCGTACGGACCTGAGGTCCGGCAGCGCCAGATGGACGTCGAGCGCATCGGCGAGCATGTGCAGCACCCGCGCGTCCGTCGGCGGCAGCGGGCGGGTCATCTGGTCGGGTTTCAGCGCCGCCTCGAAGAGCCGTGCCCTGCCTTCCCAGTTGAGGAACGTGCCGGGCTTCTCGGCGACGGCCGCGACGGGGAGGACCACATCGGCCCGCGAGGTGACCTCGGTCGGCCGCAGCTCCAGCGAGACGAGGAAGCCGACCGCGTCGAACGCCTCGCGCGCGCGTGCGGGGTGCGGCAGATCGGCCACCTCGACACCGGCGACGACCAGTGCGGCCAGCTCGCCGTTGGCCGCGGCCTCGACGATCTGGCCGGTGTCACGGCCGTAGCGGTGCGGCAGTTCGCGTACGCCCCAGGCGGCCGCGGTCTCCTCGCGGGCCCGCGGGTCCGTGGCGGGGCGGCCACCGGGCAGCAGCGAGGGGAGGGCACCCGCCTCGACGGCGCCGCGCTCCCCGGCCCGGCGCGGGATCCACACCAGCTCGGCGCCGGTCGCGGTGGCGGCCCGTACCGCCGCCGTGAGGGCGCCCGGCACTCCGGCCAGCCGCTCGCCGACGACGATCACTGCGCCTTCGCCGCGCAGCGCTTCCATGGCCGCCGCGCCGTCCCCGTCGAGTCCGGTGCCGGACGCCAGCGCGTCCAGCCACTCGGCCTCGGTGCCCGGTGCGGCGGGCAGCAGGACGCCTCCGGCCTTCGTCAGGCCTCGGGTGGCGTGCGTGGCGAGTGCGAAGGTCCGCTGACGGTGCTTGCGCGAGGCCTTGCGCAGCCGCAGGAAGACGCCGGGGGCCTCCTCCTCGGACTCGATGCCCACGAGCAGCACCGCGGGCGCCGCCTCCAGGGAGGTGTAGGTGACGCCCTCGCGGTCCAGGTCCCGGCCGTGACCGGCGACCCGGGCGGCCAGGAAGTCGGCCTCCTCGGAGGAGTGCACCCGCGCCCGGAAGTCGATGTCGTTGGTGTCCAGAGCGATCCGCGCGAACTTGGCGTACGCGTAAGCGTCCTCGACGGTGAGCCTGCCGCCGGTCAGCACGGCCGCCCGCCCGCGTGCCGCGGAGAGCCCGGCGGCCGCGGCCTCCAGGGCCTCCGGCCAGCTCGCCGGCTCCAGCTCACCGCTCTCCTTGTTGCGTACGAGCGGGGTGGTGAGCCGGTCGCGCTGCTGGGCGTAGCGGAAGGCGAACCGCCCCTTGTCGCAGATCCACTCCTCGTTGACCTCGGGGTCGTCGGCGGCGAGCCGCCGCATGACCTTGCCGCGCCGGTGGTCGGTACGGGTGGCGCAGCCGCCCGCGCAGTGCTCGCACACCGAGGGCGACGACACGAGGTCGAAGGGCCGGGAGCGGAACCGGTACGCCGCCGAGGTCAGCGCGCCGACCGGGCAGATCTGGATGGTGTTCCCGGAGAAGTACGACTCGAAGGGGTCGCCCTCGCCCGTGCCGACCTGCTGCAGCGCGCCGCGCTCGAGCAGCTCGATCATCGGGTCGCCGGCGATCTGGTTGGAGAAGCGGGTGCAGCGCGCGCAAAGAACGCACCGCTCACGGTCGAGCAGCACCTGTGTGGAGATGTTGACCGGCTTCTCGTACGTGCGCTTCCTGCCCTCGAAGCGGGACTCGGCCTGGCCGTGCGAGACGGCCTGGTTCTGCAGGGGGCACTCGCCGCCCTTGTCGCAGACCGGGCAGTCGAGGGGATGGTTGATGAGCAGCAGCTCCATCACGCCCTGCTGCGCCTTCTCGGCGACGGGCGAGGTGAGCTGCGACTTGACGACCATGCCGTCGGTGCAGGTGATGGTGCAGGACGCCATCGGCTTGCGCTGGCCCTCGACCTCGACGATGCACTGCCGGCAGGCACCGGCCGGGTCGAGGAGGGGGTGGTCGCAGAACCGGGGGATGTCGATGCCGAGCAGCTCGGCGGCGCGGATGACCAGGGTGCCCTTCGGCACGCTGATCTCGATGCCGTCGATGGTGAGCGTGACGAGGTCCTCCGGCGGGACGGCCGCCTCGCCGCCCCCGGAGGGAGCGCTAGTGGTCACAGTCATGCGTTCACCTCCGTGTTGTCGTCGTGCTTGTCCGCCCATGCGGTGGACGCGGCCGGGTCGAAGGGGCAGCCCTTCCCTCGGATGTGCTGCTCGTACTCGTCCCGGAAGTACTTGAGCGAGGAGAAGATCGGCGATGCGGCGCCGTCGCCGAGGGCGCAGAACGACTTGCCGTTGATGTTGTCGGCGATGTCGTTCAGCTTGTCGAGGTCCTCCATCACGCCGGCCCCGCTTTCGATGGCACGCAGCAACTGGACCAGCCAGTACGTGCCTTCGCGGCAGGGCGTGCATTTGCCGCAGGACTCGTGGGCGTAGAACTCGGTCCAGCGGGTGACGGCCCGTACGACGCAGGTCGTCTCGTCGAAGCACTGGAGTGCCTTGGTGCCGAGCATCGATCCGGCGGCGCCGACGCCCTCGTAGTCCAGCGGGACGTCGAGGTGTTCGTCGGTGAACATCGGGGTGGAGGAGCCGCCCGGTGTCCAGAACTTCAGCCGGTGACCGGGGCGCATGCCGCCGCTCATGTCGAGCAGCTGGCGCAGGGTGATCCCGAGCGGGGCCTCGTACTGGCCGGGGCTCGCGACATGGCCGCTCAGCGAGTAGAGCGTGAAGCCCGGGGACTTCTCGCTGCCCATCGACTTGAACCAGTCCTTGCCCCTGTTGAGGATCGCGGGAACGGACGCGATGGACTCGACGTTGTTCACCACAGTGGGGCACGCGTACAGACCGGCGACCGCGGGGAAGGGGGGTCGCAGCCGGGGCTGGCCGCGGCGGCCTTCCAGGGAGTCGAGGAGTGCGGTCTCCTCACCGCAGATGTACGCGCCGGCGCCCGCGTGCACGGTGAGCTCGAGGTCGAGTCCGCTTCCCAGGATGTCCTTGCCGAGGAAGCCCGCCTCGTACGCCTCGCGTACGGCCTCGTGCAGCCGCCGCAGTACGGGCACGACCTCGCCACGCACATAGATGAAGGCGTGGCTGGACCGGATCGCATAGCAGGCGATCACGATTCCCTCGATGAGGGAGTGCGGATTGGCGAACAGAAGGGGGATGTCCTTGCAGGTTCCCGGCTCCGACTCGTCGGCGTTGACGACGAGATAGTGCGGCTTGCCGTCGCCCTGCGGAATGAACTGCCACTTCATTCCGGTGGGGAAGCCGGCGCCACCACGGCCGCGGAGACCGGAGTCCTTGACGTACGCGATGAGCTCGTCCGGGGCCATCGCGAGGGCCTTGCGCAGGCCTTCGTAGCCGTCGTGGTTCCGGTAGGTCTCCAGCGTCCAGGACTCGGGCTGGTCCCAGAAGGCGGAGAGGACGGGCACGAGCATCTTCTCGGGGCTGGTTTCTCCCCCGGCCTCCGGCCCGTACTCGGTCGACACGGTCATCACTCCCCCTCCTCGGGCGCGGCCTCGTGGCGTTCGTCGTTGGCGTCCGCGTCGCGGGGGTGGACCACGCGCGGATGGGGGGACTCGCCCTTGGCCAGTCGCAGGCCGACCAGGGACGCCGGACCCGCGCCGCCGGTCGCCTCGACGGCGCCGGAGCGTGCGTCGGGGAAGCCGGCCAGGATGCGGGAGGTCTCCTTGAAGCTGCACAGCGGGGCGCCGCGGGTGGGTTCGACGGTCCGCCCGGCCCGCAGGTCGTCGACGAGCCGCCGTGCCGACTCGGGGGTCTGGTTGTCGAAGAACTCCCAGTTGACCATCACCACGGGCGCGAAGTCGCAGGCCGCGTTGCACTCGATGTGCTCAAGAGTGATCTTGCCGTCCTCGGTGGTCTCGCTGTTGCCGACGCCGAGGTGTTCCTTGAGCTCGTCGAAGATGGCGTCGCCGCCCATCACCGCGCACAGCGTGTTGGTGCAGACACCGACCTGGTAGTCGCCGGACGGCTTGCGGCGGTACATGGTGTAGAAGGTGGCGACCGCGGTGACCTCCGCCGTCGTCAGCTCCAGCAGGTCCGCGCAGAACCGCATGCCGGTGCGGGTGACGTAGCCCTCCTCCGACTGCACGAGGTGGAGCAGCGGCAGCAGCGCGGACCGGCTGTCCGGGTAGCGGCCGATGATCTCCTTGGCGTCGGCTTCGAGCCTGGCCCGCACGTCGGCCGGATAGTCAGGTGCGGGGAGCTGTGGCATCCCGAGCGATACGTCTGTCACCGGTCGACGCCTCCCATCACGGGGTCGATGGACGCGACGGCGACGATCACGTCGGCCACCTGGCCGCCCTCGCACATCGCCGCCATGGACTGCAGATTGGTGAAGGACGGGTCGCGGAAGTGGACCCGGTAGGGGCGGGTGCCGCCGTCGGAGACGACATGGACCCCGAGCTCGCCCTTGGGTGATTCGACGGCCGAGTAAGCCTGTCCTGCCGGGACCCGGAAGCCCTCGGTCACCAGCTTGAAGTGGTGGATCAGGGCCTCCATGGAGGTGCCCATGATCTTCTTGATGTGGTCGAGGGAGTTGCCGAGGCCGTCGGGGCCGAGCGCGAGCTGCGCGGGCCAGGCGATCTTCTTGTCCTCGACCATGACCGGGCCGGGGGCGAGGCGGTCCAGGCACTGCTCGACGATCCGCAGCGACTGCCGCATCTCCTCCAGCCGGATGAGGAAGCGGCCGTACGCGTCACAGGTGTCGGCGGTCGGGACGTCGAACTCGTAGTTCTCGTAGCCGCAGTACGGGTCGGTCTTGCGCAGGTCGTGCGGCAGCCCGGTGGCGCGCAGGATCGGTCCTGTCGCGCCGAGCGCCATGCAGCCGGCCAGGTCGAGATAGCCGATGTCCTGCATCCGGGCCTTGAAGATCGGGTTCCCGGTGGCGAGCTTGTCGTACTCGGGCAGGTTCTTGTTCATCTTCTTCACGAACTCGCGGATCTGGTCCACGGCGCCCGGGGGCAGGTCCTGGGCGAGGCCGCCGGGACGGATGTACGCGTGGTTCATCCGCAGGCCGGTGATGAGTTCGTAGATGTCGAGAATCAGTTCACGATCACGGAATCCGTAGATCATGATCGTGGTGGCTCCGAGCTCCATACCGCCGGTGGCGATGCACACCAGGTGGGAGGAGAGCCGGTTCAGCTCCATCAGCAGAACGCGGATGACGGTCGCCCGGTCCGGGATCTGGTCCTCGATGCCGAGCAGCTTCTCGACCGCGAGGCAGTACGCCGTCTCGTTGAAGAACGGCGTGAGGTAGTCCATGCGCGTGACGAAGGTCGTGCCCTGCGTCCAGGTCCGGTATTCGAGGTTCTTCTCGATGCCGGTGTGCAGGTAGCCGATACCGCAGCGGGCCTCGGTGACCGTCTCGCCCTCGATCTCCAGGATGAGGCGGAGCACTCCATGGGTGGACGGGTGCTGCGGACCCATGTTGACCACGATGCGCTCGTCGTCGGCCTTGGCCGCGGTCCGGGCGACCTCGTCCCAGTCGCCGCCGGTGACTGTATATACAGTCCCCTCGGTGGTCTCGCGTGCAGATGCGGACGGTGTTGTCACGAGTACGACCTCCGCTGGTCCGGAGCCGGGATCTGGGCGCCCTTGTACTCGACGGGGATGCCGCCGAGGGGGTAGTCCTTGCGCTGGGGGAAGCCCTGCCAGTCGTCCGGCATCATGATCCGGGTGAGGGCGGGGTGGCCGTCGAAGATCAGGCCGAAGAAGTCGTAGGTCTCGCGCTCGTGCCAGTCGTTGGTCGGATAGACCCCGACGAGGGACGGGACGTGCGGGTCCGTGTCCGGGGCGCTGACCTCCAGGCGGATCAGCCGGCCGTGGGTGATCGAGCGCAGGTGGTAGACGGCGTGCAGCTCGCGGCCCTTGTCACCGGGGTAGTGGACGCCGCTCACACCCGTACAGAGCTCGAAGCGCAGTGCCGGGTCGTCGCGGAGGGTGCCGGCGACCTGGACGAGGTGCTCGCGGGCGATGTGGAAGGTGAGCTCACCCCGGTCGACGACGGTCTTCTCGATCGCGTTCTCGGGGAGGAGGTTCTGCTCCTCCAGGGCGCCCTCGAGCTCGTCGGCGACCTCGTCGAACCAGCCGCCGTAGGGGCGCGTGGCCGCGCCCGGCAGCCGTACGGAGCGGACGAGCCCGCCGTAGCCGGAGGTGTCGCCGCCGTTGGCGGCGCCGAACATGCCGCGCTGGACCCGGATCTCCTCGCCGTGCTCACCGCGCTGCCCCGGCAGGTTCTGCTCGCTGAGTTCCTTCTCGGGGTTCGGCTGGTCGTCGCGTGCGTCGCTCATCGCAGCAGCCCCTTCATCTCGATCGTCGGGAGCGCCTTGAGGGCCGCTTCCTCCGCCTCGCGGGCCGCTTCTTCCGCGTTCACACCGAGCTTGGAGGTCTGGATCTTCTGGTGGAGCTTGAGGATCGCGTCCATCAGCATCTCCGGCCGCGGGGGGCAGCCCGGCAAATAGATGTCAACGGGAACAATGTGGTCAACACCCTGCACAATCGCGTAATTGTTGAACATTCCACCCGAGGATGCGCAAACCCCCATGGAAATCACCCACTTGGGGTTGGGCATCTGGTCATAGACCTGGCGCAGGACGGGAGCCATCTTCTGGCTCACCCGCCCGGCCACGATCATCAGATCGGCCTGCCGGGGCGAACCGCGGAAGACCTCCATGCCGAAGCGGGCCAGGTCGTACCGGCCGGCGCCGGTCGTCATCATCTCGATGGCGCAGCAGGCCAGGCCGAAGGTGGCGGGGAAGACGGACGCCTTGCGCACCCAGCCCGCGGCCTGTTCGACGGTGGTCAGCAGAAAACCGCTCGGCAGCTTCTCTTCGAGTCCCATTGGTGTGCCCCTCAGCCCCTCAGTCCCATTCCAGGCCGCCGCGCCGCCATACATACGCGTAGGCGACGAAGACGGTGAGCACGAAGAGCAGCATCTCCACGAGCCCGAAAATCCCCAGGGCGTCGAAGGTGACGGCCCAGGGGTAGAGGAAGACGATCTCGATGTCGAAGACGATGAAGAGCATCGCCGTCAGGTAGTACTTGATCGGGAAGCGGCCGCCCCCGGCCGGGGTGGGCGTGGGCTCGATACCGCATTCGTACGCCTCGAGCTTCGCCCGGTTGTAGCGCTTCGGGCCGATAAGCGTGGCCATGACCACGGAGAAGATCGCAAAGCCTGCCGCTAGGGCGCCGAGCACGAGGATGGGTGCGTAGGCATTCACGCTCCTCGCTCCTTCCAGTCGTCCTTGACCGTTGGACCGCACCGGGCACCGCCTCGCCGCCTCGCGAAGATCACGCATATGTGAGGCAGTTCACAAGCCCGACTGCTCCGCATCCTATGCCTGCCGGTCTGTGATCTGCGACACGGGGTACGACAACGACTTTGTGATCTCCACCACCTGACGAAGGATCATGAAGTCGGATGAGCGGTGATCTTCATACGGGAAGCGCACGAGCGACTACAAAAGGTGACGCCTTCCCCCGTTACCGCTGGTCAGAGGCGGTCGCCTCTAGCAGGCATCTCCACGTGCAAGCAAATTCGCGATGGACCGGACCGGGTGATAGAGGGTGCCGTCACCCGGGCGAGGGGCAGGGCGGACGGAGGTGGACGCGTGCATCCGTTCACGAGGCTCCGGGGCGTCGTCGGCGGTGACCATTCTGTGACCTGCGCCACTCGGCGGCAGCCCTCGAAAACCGGGGCTTGGCCATCGGCGTGAAGGGGTGGTAAGCGGCGGGCAATCCGGACCTTTTTCTGAAAGCCCATGATCACGGCCGTGATCACGCATGCCCGTTTTGCCCGTTACGGCGTCAATAAAGGTCTCAGGAAAGCGGATTAGGCGCTTCCGTGCGCAACTGTGGCGCAACACACGTTTCTTGAAGGGAACCGTGAGCCCCTGATAGCGGTTGTACTCATGTCCCACACCGCTCACATACGAAGCCACCGGAAGCCCCGCACTCGTAGCGCCTCGACGCTCGCGCTCCGGGCCGGAGTTGCCGGTGGCGTCCTCAGCACCATCGCGGTGGCCGGTAGCACCGTGCCGGCGAACGCCGAGCCGGTGACCGAGACCATCGAGATGCCCGCGCTCACGCTCGACACCCCGGAGCTCGCGAGCGCGGTCGCCCGCTCCGCCGAGGCGACGCAGCAGGCCGCCCTGGATCTCGAACTGCAGACCCAGGAGAACGCCGCCGCAGCCAAGGCCGCCAAGGCCGCGAAGAAGGCCAAGGCCGAGGCGGACCGCAAGGCCGAGGCCGAGCGGAAGGCCGAAGAGGCCGCCCGCGCCGAGACCCAGGCGCGCGCCTCCCGCTCCTCCGGGCGCACCACGCTCTCCGCCTCCTCGCAGAGCACCTCCGCGTCCGGCTCCGTCGGGACCGTCATCTCCTTCCTCAAGGCGCAGCTCGGCGACGCCTACGTCATGGGCGCCAGCGGCCCCAACGCCTGGGACTGCTCCAGCCTCGTCCAGGCCGCGTACCGCCAGGTGGGCGTGGACCTGCCCCGCGTCTCCCAGGACCAGTCCGTGGCCGGCACCCAGGTCTCCCTGGACAACCTCCAGGTCGGCGACATCCTCTACTGGGGCGGCGCCGGCTCGGCGTACCACGTCGGCGTCTACATCGGCGACGGCCAGTACCTCGACGCCGCGAACCCCGGCAAGGGCGTCGTGATCCAGGACCTGTCGGGCTACCCGGCGAGCGGCGCGGTCCGCGTCCTCTGACGCACCCTGACATTTCGCCGAGGGCCGTCGCTCCCACCCGGGAGCGGCGGCCCTTCGCTCACCCCAGATCGAAGGTGTTGGGCAGCCCCAGGCGCCACCGCGCCTCGTCGACGCGCTTGAGACCCTCCATCTCCGGCGGCTGGTAGTGCCCCCAGGTCTCGCACCGCCCGGCGGTCGAGCCGTCCGCGTCGAGCAGGGCGTTGACGGCGTGCCGAGCCGCCTCGTTGGCGCCCTCCATCGATGCCAGGTTCATCCCGGTACGGAGGTAGTCGCCGGCGAGGAAGAAGTTCGCCACCCGTGTCAGACCTCGGCGACGAACTCCTCCTTGGTGCACCGCTTTGCGGTCCTGCCGAAGAGAATGCCCGGCTCATCCCATTCGGAGGCGATCGCCGAGACACAGTCGACGGCCCGCCCGTCGTGGAGGTTGAGCCGGAAGTGAACGGGCACGGACGGCCACAGCACCTCTACAGTGCGTACACCGCCCCCGACGTTCAGGCCTTGCGGAACAGCTCGATCACCCGGGCGTAGCTGTCGCCGCCGTTGCCGTCGGCGACGGCCTGCGCCATCAGGTCCCGGTGCAGCCGGGGCAGCCGCCCGTCGACCCCCCGGGCTTCCCCCGCATGCAGGAGGTGCTCGACCGTCGCCAGCTGTACGTCGATCGTGGCGTCGTCGCCCGGGTAGTGACCCGCGTCGATCTGACCCGCGTAGGTGTCCATGAAACCCGTGACCGTCGTCAGCCAGCGGATCGCCACCGGCGTGAAGGTGCGCGCGGACACCCCGTCCGCGCCGACGAGCGCCGTCGCGTGCAGCCAGCCGCCGAACACCGACCACATCAGTCCGAGCAGCCCCGTGTCGTACAGCGAGGCGAGCCCGGCGTCCTCACCGAGGCCGACCGGGTCACCGAGCACGGCGAGGGTGTCACGGTGGGCGGCGAGGGCTGCGGGTGAGCCGCTGTAGAGGATCATGTTCGCCGGATTCCCCACACCGGGCGGCGTCGTCATGATGCCGCCGTCGAGGTAGCCGATGCCGTTGCCGGCCGCCCATCCCGCCTCCTCGCGGGCCTGTTCGGGCGAGCCGGACGTCAGATTGACGAGGGTGCGCCCGGACAGCAGCCCGGCGACAGGGCCGAGGAGTTCGCGTACGGCGGTGTAGTCGAGGACGCAGACCACGACGAGCTCGCCCGCCTCGACGGCTTCGGCGACGGTGGCCGCGCGATCGGCTCCCCGGGCGACGAGCGCGTCCGCCTTCTCCGGTGTGCGGTTCCAGACGGTCGTCGGGTGGCCCGCGTCCAGAAAGGCCCCGGCGAGCGCCGTACCCATCTGCCCCAGCCCGATGACGGTCACCTTTGTGCGTGTCATGGCTATAACTCCCTCTAAAGCATGGTTCCTTGTGCAAGATCCACACTCTCAGCGGGGCCGAGCCGTCGACAGTGGCAGGAGTGCCCATCTCCGCAAAATTCCTGCCGCACACTCGGTGCCGGCCGTAGGCTCTGCACCATGCACGCAGGGATCGTCGCCGTCGCCGTCGTACCGGATCGACGGTCCGGGATCTCGCTCTGGGAGATGTACGAACTCTCCATCGCCTGCACCGTGTTCGGCATCCCGCACGCCGATCTCGCCGACCCCTGGTACGAGCTTCGCCTGTGCGGCCCCGAACAGGACAGCGCCGGTCCCGGGCTCTCCGTACGCACGGAGTACGGGCTCGACGCGCTCGCCGGGGCGGACACCGTCATCGTGCCGTCCGTGCCCGACGCGTGCGTCGACGGCGGCGAGGACGTGCCTGCCGAGCTCGTCGACGCCCTGCGCGCCGCCGCCGCATCCGGGGCCCGCATGGTCTCGCTGTGCACCGGCGCGTTCGCGCTCGCGGCCGCCGGTCTCCTCGACGGCCGCCGGGCCACCGCCCACTGGCAGCACACGGCCGAGCTCGCCGCCCGCCATCCCGAGGTGCTCGTCGACGACTCGGTGCTCTACACCGACGAGGGAAACGTGCTGACCAGCGCCGGCGCCACGGCGGCGCTGGACCTGTGTCTGCATCTGGTCCGCCGCGATCTGGGTGCGGGCGTCGCGGGCAAGCTGGCCCGCCGGCTCGTCGTGCACGCCCATCGCACCGGCGGGCAGGCCCAGTTCATCGACGCACCGGTGCCGCAGAGCGACGACCACAGCCTCGGCCCCGCACTGCAGTGGGCGACCGAGCATCTGGAGGACCCGCTCACGGTGGACGAGCTCGCGCGCCGAGCGCGCATGAGCCCGCGCACGTTCTACCGGCGACTCCAGGCGAGCACCGGGACGACACCGCTGCAGTGGCTGCTGCAGCAGCGCGTGGCGCGGGCACAGACCCTGCTGGAGTCCACCGATCTGCCCATCGAGCAGATCGGTGAACACAGCGGGCTGGGTACGGCGGCGAATCTGCGCCGCCACTTCACCCGGTCGGTGGGTGTGTCCCCGACCGACTACCGGAGGTCGTTCAGGCCTTGAGACTCAGGCCTTGAGGCTCCGGCGAGGCTCAGGCCTTGAGTCTCGGGCCATGACCTTCAGGCCTTCGGTGCCACCTTCGAGAGCCCGTTGATGATGCGGTCCATCGCGTCGCCGCCCGTCGGGTCGGTGAGGTTGGCGAGCATCTTCAGCGTGAACTTCATCAGCAGCGGGTGAGTCAGTCCGCGCTGCGTCGCGATCTTCATGACCTTCGGGTTGCCGATGAGCTTCACGAAGGCGCGGCCCAGCGTGTAGTAGCCGCCGTAGGTGTCCTTGAGGACCTTCGGGTAGCCGTGGAGAGCCAGTTCGCGCTGGGCCGGGGTCGCCCGGGCGTGTGCCTGGACGATGACGTCCGCGGCGATCTGGCCGGACTCCATGGCGTACGCGATGCCCTCGCCGTTGAACGGGTTGACGAGGCCTCCCGCGTCGCCGACCAGCAGCAGGCCCTTCGTGTAGTGCGGCTGCCGGTTGAAAGCCATCGGGAGCGCGGCGCCGCGGATCGGCATCGTCATGTTCTCCGGGGTGTAGCCCCAGTCCTCCGGCATCGAGGCGCACCAGGCCTTCAGCACCTCGCGCCAGTCGAGCTCCTTGAAGGCGGACGAGGTGTTGAGCACGCCGAGGCCGACGTTGGACGTGCCGTCGCCCATGCCGAAGATCCAGCCGTAGCCGGGGAGCAGCCGGTCCTGGGCGCCGCGCCGGTCCCACAGCTCCAGCCAGGACTCCAGGTAGTCGTCGTCGTGCCGGGGGCTGGTGAAGTACGTACGGACCGCGACGCCCATCGGGCGGTCCTCACGACGGTGCAGCCCCATCGCGAGGGAGATCCGGGAGGAGTTGCCGTCCGCGGCGACGACGAGCGGGGCGGAGAAGGTGACCTCGCGCTTCTCCTCGCCGAGTTTGGCGTGGACCCCCGTGATGCGGCCGGTGCGGTCGTCGATGACCGGAGCGCCGACGTTGCAGCGCTCGTACAGCCGCGCGCCCGCCTTCTGCGCCTGCCGGGCCAGTTGCTCGTCGAAGTCGTCCCGCTTGCGGACGAGGCCGTAGTCCGGGTAGCTGGCGAGCTCCGGCCAGTCGAGCTGGAGCCGGACGCCGCCGCCGATGATCCGCAGGCCCTTGTTGCGCAGCCAGCCGGCCTCTTCGGAGATGTCGATGCCCATCGACACGAGTTGCTTGGTGGCGCGGGGGGTGAGGCCGTCGCCGCAGACCTTCTCGCGCGGGAACGCCGTCTTCTCCAGGAGGAGTACGTCGAGACCGGCCTTGGCCAGGTAGTGCGCAGTCGTCGAGCCGGCCGGGCCTGCCCCGACGACGATCACATCTGCGGTGTGCTCGGAGGGCGTCGTCTCGGTCACGGCCGGTTCTCCCGAAGACTCGAATTCGCGTGCCACGCGGCACAGGTCATGTGCAGTCTATGGGGGCGTACTGATCGACGACCGAAGGGCTCCCCCGCGATGACCGCAGCGTCTCTCCCCGTCGTACAGCTCCGTGTTCCCACCGAGGAGGACGCGTTCGCCTGGCATCACGTCTTCGACGACCCGGACGTCATGGAGTTCCACGGGGGCAGGTCCGCCGAGCTGTCGGTGTACGAGGAGCTCACCGCGCGCCAGCGCCGCCATGACGCGGAGCGCGGCTTCTGTCTGTGGACGATGCTCGACGAGGCGGGCGAGGTGATCGGCTTCACGGGTGCGCAGCCGTGGCCGCACGAGACCTTCGGTCCGGTCGGCGAGATCGAGATCGGCTGGCGGCTGGGGCGGGCGTACTGGGGCCGGGGCTATGCGACAGCCGCCGCACGGGTCACCCTGGAGCGGGTGCGGGCGGCGGGCGTCCCGTCGGTGGTCGCGATGGTCGACGCCCGCAACGAGCGGTCGATCGCCGTCACGCAGCGGCTGGGCATGGAGCGGACGGAGACGTTCGGCATCCCGGACTCGGACCGCAGGGCCTACTGCTTCCGGCTCGTTCTCTAGGGCCTGTCCGGTGGATCTTGCTGGGCTGATCCACCGGACAGGGCCTAGGGCCTGTCGTTTGGATCAGGCCGGCAGCGACATCTGCGGCTACCGCCGCGGGGCGAGCGGGGTCTGGCGCGTGCAGATGCAAGGCGGAGGAGGGAGCCACTGCGGAGCATTGGCGACTGACGACAACGCAGCAGATGCGCGTGCCAGGGCACGCGAGCCCGGCAAGATCCGAACGACAGGCCCTAGCCCCGAACAGTCCCCGTTCGGGGGACAGGCCCTAGAACACCGACAGGCCGGTCAGTGTCGTGAACCGGTCCAGCGCCGCCACGCCCGCCACCGAATTGCCCTGCTTGTCCAGCCCCGGGCTCCACACGCACAGCGTGCACCGCCCCGGTACGACCGCGATGATCCCGCCACCCACCCCGCTCTTGCCGGGCAGCCCGACCCGGTACGCGAACTCGCCCGCCGCGTCGTACGTACCGCAGGTGAGCATCACCGCGTTGATCTGCTTGGCCTCGCTGCGGGTCAGCAGCCGGGTGCCGTCCGCGCGCAGCCCGTGGCGGGCCAGGAAGCGGGCCGCGAGCGCCAGATCGGCGCAGCTCATCTCGATCGAGCACTGCCAGAAGTAGTGGTCGAGCAGCGCGGGGACGGGATTGGCGATGTTGCCGTACGACTTCATGAAGTGGGCCAGCGCGGCGTTCCGGTCGCCGTGCACGGACTCCGATCCGGCGACCTCCGGATCGAAGGCCAGCTCGGGGTTCCCGCTCTCCTGCCGCAGGAACTCCAGCAGTTCACTGCTGGCGTCGCCGGTCAGGGTCAGCAGCCGGTCGGTGACGACGAGGGCGCCCGCGTTGATGAACGGATTGCGCGGGATGCCGTTCTCGTACTCCAGCTGTACCAGCGAGTTGAACGGGTTGCCGGAGGGTTCCCGGCCCACGCGTTCCCACAGGCTGTCGCCGCCCTGCGAGAGGGCGAGGGCCAGCGCGAAGACCTTGGTGACGGACTGGGCGGAGAAGGGCAGCTCCCAGTCGCCGACCCCGTACACCTCGCCGTCGAGATCGGCGAGGGCCATACCGAACCGACCGGGGTCGACGGAGGCCAGGGCCGGGATGTACTCGGCGGGTGTGCCGCTGCCGACGAGCGGTGCGACGTCCTGCGCGATCTGCTCCAGGATCGCCTGGTAGTCCATGGTGTCGGGGCCTTCGGGTACTTACTGCGGCTTGGTGCCGCGGTGCAGCGCCACGATCCCGCCGGTCAGATTCCGCCACGCCACCTTCGACCAGCCTGCCTTCTGCAGCAGTCCGGCGAGCTCCGGCTGCTCGGGCCACGACTGGATCGACTCGGCGAGATAGACGTACGCGTCCGGGTTCGACGAGACCGCACGCGCCACGGGCGGCAGCGCCCGCATCAGGTACTCCTCGTAGACGGTCCGGAATGGCGCCCACGTCGGGTGCGAGAACTCGCAGATCACGACGCGCCCGCCCGGCCTGGTCACCCGGTACAGCTCACGCAGCGCCCCCTCCGTGTCCTGCACGTTGCGCAGCCCGAAGGAGATCGTCACCGCATCGAAGGCGTCGTCCTGGAACGGCAGCTTCGTGGCGTCCCCGGCGGTGAGCGGAAGCCACGGGTGCCGCTTCTTGCCCTCGCGCAGCATGCCGAGGGAGAAGTCGCACGGCACGACGTACGCGCCGGTGCGGGTGAAGGGCAGCGAGGACGTGCCGGTGCCGGCGGCGAGGTCGAGGATCTTCTCGGCCGGGCGGGCGTTCACCGCCTTGGCGACCTCCGTGCGCCATCGCCGGTCCTGGCCGAGCGAGAGCACGTCATTGGTGAGGTCGTAGTTCGCCGCGACATCGTCGAACATCGAGGCGACTTCGTGCGGCTGCTTGTCCAGGGAGGCTCGGGTCACGCCCCCATTGTGCCGTTCGACCCCCGCCGGGCTTCGGGCAGGGCGCGCCGGACGGGTACGCATGGGCGTACGGCGCTCAGCGCGCCCGGTACACCAGGCGACCGGCGAGGACGGTGGCGACGCAGGTACCGGCGCCGTGTTCGCGCAGTGCCCGCCCCGGGAATTCGTCGACGGGCACGTCGAACACGGCGAAGTCGGCCGGAGCTCCGGCCGCCAGTTCGCCGTCGAGCACCGCGCTCAGCGGGCGCGTGGCGAACGGATCGAGCGACGGGCTCCCGCCGTCCCGGCCGGGGCGGCGGTCGCGCACCCGCAGGCCCGAACGCGCGACCGCCGTGCGCACCGCCGGGCGGGTGAACGGGCCGACGACCGCCGTCGTGCCGTGCCCCAGCATGCGCTGCAGCCCGCGTCGTGCGCTCGCACCCCCGCGCGCGGCGTCCCGTTCGTGGGGCGCGAGCGCATCGCCTGTCAGCGGCTCCGTGCCGAGCGTGTCCGCCTCCCGCGGGTCCGGGTGGTAGGCGGCCTCCAGCAGGGCGGCGGCATCGGAGTTCACCAGCCCCGGGGTCAGCAGCCCCGGCCAGCGACGCACCCGCGCCTGCGGGCGGTCCGCGGCGAGCGTCCCGTACCGCCCCAGGGCGACGATCAGCCCGCCGTCCACGGCGACGGCGTCGCCGCGCCCGCGCCCGGCGCCGAACACCGCGTCCGCGACGTGAATCGTCAGCACGGCCGGGTCAGTTCGCGTTCAGCAGCTTCAACTCGGGGTGCGCCGTGCCGCCCTCGATCGCCGTCGACGAGATGTGCGAGGCGACGCGCTCGTCGACCGGGTCGTTCGCCGGGTCGTCGTGGACGGTGATGTGCTCGTACGTCGTCGTCCGCTGTGCCGGGACGCGGTCCGCCTTGCGGATCAGGTCGATGATCTCCTGCCGGTTCGACCGGTGCTTCGCGCCCGCCGAGGAGACGACGTTCTCCTCCAGCATGATCGAGCCCAGGTCGTCGGCGCCGTAGTGCAGCGACAACTGGCCGATCTCCTTGCCCGTCGTCAGCCACGAGCCCTGGATGTGGGCGACGTTGTCGAAGAACAGACGGGCGATCGCGATCATCCGCAGGTACTCGAAGATCGTCGCCTGCGTGCGGCCCTTGAGGTGGTTGTTCTCGGGCTGGTACGTGTACGGGATGAAGGCCCGGAAGCCACCCGTCCGGTCCTGTACGTCACGGATCATCCGCAGATGCTCGATGCGCTCGGCGTTGGTCTCGCCCGTACCCATCAGCATCGTCGACGTGGACTCGACACCCAGCCGGTGCGCGGTCTCCATGATCTCCAGCCAGCGCTCGCCGGACTCCTTCAGCGGGGCGATCGCCTTGCGCGGCCGCTCCGGCAGCAGCTCGGCGCCGGCGCCCGCGAAGGAGTCGAGGCCGGCCGCGTGGATGCGCTGGACGGCTTCCTCGACCGACACCTTGGAGATACGGGCCATGTGCTCGACCTCGGAGGCGCCGAGGGAGTGGATGACCAGCTGCGGGAACGCCTGCTTGATGGCGGCGAAGTGCTCCTCGTAGTACTCGACGCCGTAGTCCGGGTGGTGTCCGCCCTGGAACATGATCTGGGTGCCGCCCAGCTCGACGGTCTCGGCGCAGCGCCGCAGGATGTCGTCGAGGTCCCGGGTCCAGCCCTTGGCGGTGTCCTTGGGCGGGGCGTAGAAGGCGCAGAACTTGCAGGCGGTGACGCAGACGTTGGTGTAGTTGATGTTCCGCTCGATGATGTACGTCGCGATGTGCTCGGTGCCGGCGTAGCGGCGGCGGCGTACGGCGTCGGCGGCTGCGCCCAGCGCGTGCAGCGGCGCGGACCGGTAGAGGTCGAGCGCTTCCTCGGGGGTGATCCGCCCGCCCTCGGCGGCACGGTCAAGGACGGACTGAAGGTCGGCCTTCTCGGTCACCGGGAGTCACCTTTCGGCAGTGTTTCAGGGCTTTGCGCGGGCCGGTCCACCCTACGACAGCGGTGTGGTCCGCCCCTGAAGTGCCCCCGCATGGTGTCTCGGGGAGGAGAGGCAGGGGGAGTTGCCCAGGCCCTGTCCGCGCGGTGCGCCGGTCCGCGCGGTGGGTCAGCGGCTCCTCGCCAGGTCGCCGGTCGGACTGCCGGCCCGGGCGTCGGCGGAGACGTAGCGCAGTGTGCTGCCGTCCAGCACGAGCCGCAGCCCGGTCGTGCTCTCGGTGCACATGCCCTTGCTCCGCGGGCCGCGCTTCGCGTCGACGACGAGGGTCTTCGCGTCGGCGCGGGTGGCGGTGAGCAGGTCCTCGCAGATGAAGTTGCCCAGGATGTCGGTCTGTTCGGCCTTGCCGATCCGCTGGCCGGTGCGGCCGCCCTCGATGGTGACCTTCATCGTTCCCGCGGGCAGTCCGGCGGCGGTGACCGCGCCCTCCCAGGTGCCGATGAACCCCTTCGGCACGTCCTTCACCTGCGGCGTCGCCCCTTCCGCCGGCTCACCGGACGCCGACGACCTGGGCGGCTCGGCCAGGTCGTTGTGGTCGCCGCCGCCACCACCGGGGAAGAGGTCGAACAGCACGCCCGCGCCCACGGTCACCGCGGCCAGCGCGCCCGCAACGGCGAGGGCGACCGTGCAGCTCACCTTGCGGCCGCCGCCGGGGCGGCCGCGTTCCGAGCTGGTGGTCACCGAGACGGAGAGCCGGC
>NZ_JBSGZO010000069.1:0-26770 GCF_053611045.1 Streptomyces sp. NPDC054841
GTACCACATGGAGCCCGGCTGACGGCAGTTCTGCGGCAGGCCCGGCCGGTAGGCGGAGACGACGGCGCCCAGTTGCGCGGGCGTGTCCCCGGCGGGCCCGGCCCCCTCGCTCGCGGTGTCCGCGTATGCCGCGCCATGCCCGGCACCCTCGTACGCGGCAGCGTCGTACGCGGCGCCCTCGTACGCGGCGGCGTCACCTGCGGCGAGGACGAGCAGCCGTACGCCGCGCCTGGCCTCCCACAACTGCTCCTCGTCCCACGGCGGAGGGGTGTCCGTACACCGGTCCGGAAGCGCTACGGCCCGCCGTACGGGAGCAGCGAACGGGTCGGGGCCGAGGCTCGCGACAGCGGCCGCCCAGGTGCGGGCGTCCGCCTGATGGTTGCGCAGCTGCCAGAACCAGCTCATCGAGAGCGTCAGGCAGAGGCCCTCCTGCTCCTCGCGGCGGGCGACGGAAGTGCGCAGGGCGGCCCGTACGTTGTCGTGCTCGGTCTCGAACCGCCGTAGCCACTCGGTCTGGTGCGTGCCGCGCAGCCGGGGGTCGCCGGTCCGTACGAGTTCCCGGTACGCGACCAGGTGGCGGCGTTCGACGGCGTCCCGCTCACCGGCCTCGTCGAGCCGGCTCGCGGCGTATTCGGCGACGGTCTCCAGCAGCCGGTACCGCATGTTCCCCGCCGAGCCATCGGCCCCGGCGACGACGAGCGACTTGTCGACGAGGGAGGCGAGCACCTCCGCGACGTGCCGGGGGTCCGGCGTGTCCGGCGTGTCCAGTGTGTCCGGCGTGTCGGCGCATACCGCATCCGCCTGTTCCAGGGCACAGCCGCCCGAGAAGACGGAGAGGCGGCGCAGGACCGCGCGTTCGGGCGTGTCGAGCAGATCCCAGGACCAGTCGACGACGGCCCGCAGGGTCTGCTGCCGGGGCAGCACGGTCCTGCTGGTCCTGCCGCCGGTGCTCAGCAGGCGGAACCGGTCGTCGAGCCGGTCGGCGATCTGGCGCGGCGAGAGCGCGCGCAGGCGGGCCGCGGCGAGTTCGACGGCGAGCGGCAGCCCGTCCAGGCGGCGGCAGATCTCCGCGCAGGCTTCCGGGTCCTCGTCCGTGCGGAACCCGGCGCGGGCCGCCGCGCCGCGCTCGGCGAGCAGCCGCAGAGCTCCGTCCTGGGGCAGCGGGTCCACGGTCCGCACGGTCTCCCCCGGCACGCCGAGAGGCTCCCGGCTGGTGGCCAGCACGGTCACGCCCGGGCAGCTGGTCAGTACGGTCTCCACGAGCTCGGCAACGGCGCCGATGACGTGTTCGCAGTTGTCCACGACGAGCAGCATCCGCCGCGCCCCGCAGAGCTCCACGACCCGAGCGAGCGGCTCCCGCGCCGCGGCCTGCGCGGATCCCGGTCCTCGTACCTGTGTCTCCCGTGCCCCGAGCACCGTCAGCACGGCTTCGGGCACGCTCTCCTCGGCCCGTACGGGCGCGAGTTCGACCAGCCACACACCGTCGGCCGCACCCTGGGCGTCATCGGCGGCCTCCAGTGACAGGCGTGTCTTGCCGACCCCACCGGCGCCGACCAGGGTGACGAGTCGATGCGTCCCCAACTCGGCGCGCAGGGAGTCGAGTTCGCGCTCCCGCCCGACGAAGGAGGTGAGCCGGGCCCGCAGGTTCCCGGGCGGGTGGCCCGCCGCGACCGGCGGCTCCGCCGGGCCGGGAGGCCGGGTCCGTGCCGGCCGGCCCGCCACGGCGCGACCGGCATCGTCCGCTGCCGCAGTACCAGCAGGGCCCGCGTTCGCACCCGGCCCCGGCCGTTCGGACTGTTCCACCCGTCCGGACCGTTCCGCCCGTTCCGCCCGTCCGGTCACCGACGGCTGCGCCGTGGTGCCGGTCCGTCCGGCCGCCGGCCAGGACGCCGTCGGCTCGAGCACGCTCCGCGCCATGGGGTCTCCCCCTTCCCCACCGCGGCCGGCGGGCTCGCGCACGGTTTGGCCCCGGCTCGGTCCGCCCGGCGCCGGTCGCCGGGGCGGGCTCAGCAACTCCTGGTGCAGTGACTGGAGTTCCGGGCCCGGATCGGTGCCCAGGCGATCGGCCAGGACCATGCGGATGTCCTCGTACGCTTGGAGGGCCTCCGCCGGGCGGCCCGCCGCACGCAGGGCGCGGATCAGCAGGGCGTGGACGGTCTCGTCCAGCGGCTGTGCCGTGGCGAGTTCCGCGAGGCCCGGCAGCGCCGCGTCCGGGCGGCCGAGGGCGACCTCGGCGGTCAGCCGGGCGCGGTGCGCTTCGGCGAGGCGGCGGCCGGCGCGCACGGCCACGGGGTCGCCGTCGCGGCCCGGCAGATCGGCGAGTGCGGGGCCTCGCCACAGAGCCAGAGCCTCGTCGAGGAGGTGTGCGGCGCGGCCGGGATCACCGTCGCGCAGCGCCTCCGTACCCTGCGCGACGAGCCGCTCGAAGCGGTACACGTCGATCGCGTCGGGACCGGCCGCCAGCCGGTAGCCCCCGGGCACCGAGCCGATCGCGTCGCGGCCCAGTGCGCGCCGCAGCCGTCCGACGAGCGCCTGGAGCGCCGCCGTGGTGTCCGCGGGCGGCTCCTCATCGCCACCCCACACCTCGTCGATCAGCTCACCGGCCCGTACCGCCCGCCCGCCGGCGGCCGCGAGCACGGTCAGCAGCGCCCGCAGGCGGGCCCCGCTGAGCGGCACCTCGCTGCCGTCGGGGCGGAGCACCTGCACGGCGCCGAGGACGCGGTAGCGGTAGGTCACCCCCTCATTCTCCCCGCCCCGGTGCCCGCCCGGCCGATACGGTCCGCGGGGTGCGACGGGCGGCCCGCCGCGCCCCGCGGAGGCCGTCGCACCGACACCACGGGCGGCCCGACAGCCTCACGCGCGGGCGACCGCGACCGCCCAGGCGAGATAGCCGAGGTTGACCACGATCCGCAGTGCCACGCCAGCGGGCCGGTCCAGCAGCCTCGGCCGGCTGCGGCGGGCGTGGCGGGCGTGGCAGGCGTGGCGTACGGCATCGACGTGGGACGTGAGGAAGGCGGCGATGAGCGCCGCCGCCGTCCAGCCGCCCGCCGCGCGCGTACCGGGCACCGCCAGCAGGGCGGCCGCAGCCAGTTCCATCACCCCGGTCACGGCGACGAGCGCACCGGGAGCCGGGAGCCATCGAGGCACGAGCGTACGGAAGTAGCGAGGTACGGCGAAGTGCGCGATGCCCGTGAGGCACAGGAAGATGGCGAGGGCGAGAGGCTCGAAGGAGGACATGGGGCTATGTTCGGGGCGCGGCAGGCATGGCGTATTGAACAGAACGACCGCGTACTCGACTTCGCGGGCGGGCCCGGGATCACGGTGTTCGCCGAGTCCGGCGCCTCGGCGGTGTCCCGGCACAGCCACCCGGCGTGGAAGGTCGTGCTGCCCGACCGGGGCACGGGGTTGCTGGTGCCGCCGCGGTTCGACCACGCGTGCGCGGCGTCCTCTGCCTTCGCCGCCGTGTTCCTGGACCCCTGGTGCGTACGGTACGGACCCGGCGCGGCCGGACCCGTACCGCTGGAGCCGTCGACCGTGCGACGCGTGCGCGACGCGCTCGGCGAACAGCTGGACCTGGATGCCCTCCAGGATGCGCTGACCGCGCTGCCCTGGTGTGCCGGGGGCGAGGTGGACCCGCGCGTCGCCCACGCCGTGCGCGCCTGCGCCGGGCACGACGATCTCGGGGACGTGGCGCGGGAGGTGTCGCTCTCCCCCTCACGGCTGCGCACTCTCGTACGGGAGGAAGTGGGCATTCCGCTGGGCACCCTGCGACGCTGGCAGCGGCTGCGGACCGCGGTGGCGGCGCTGCCGTACGCGGCGCCGGCACAGGCGGCGGCGCTCGCGGGCTTCGCGGATCAGGCCCATCTCACGCGCACCGCCCGCCGGTTGACCGGCCGCACACCGGCGTCCCTCCGGCCGGACCCTCAGAGTCCCCAGAAGGGTCCGCGCAGGCCCACCTCCGCGAAGTAGGCCGCGGCGGAGGACGGATCGCGGCGCCGGTAGCCGCGGTCGAGGCGTCCCGCGTACCAGCCGCGGGCCAGCCGCCAGAGGGTTCCGAGGTCCATGACGTAGCCGCGTGCTTGGCCGGTCCGTTCCAGCCAGTCGTCGACACAGCCGGTGGAGCAGAACAGCCGCTGGTTGCGGCAGGTGTGGACGACGTCGTCCCAGGCGTGGTGGGCGGGGACGAGGAAGTGGGCCACCTGGTCCCCGGGCGGCGGGGCGTCGCGTCCGACGACCCAGGCGTGGGGGGTGTCGCAGGCGGGGCAGCGGGTGGCGACAAGGACATCGGGTTCGCCGGTCAGCAGGTGCGGCAGGGCGAAGGAGTCCCAGGCGCAGCCGCCCCACCACAGGGTGCGGGTGCCCATGACGGAGAAGCCGAGCGGGACCGAGGCGAAGGGGTGCGCCATGACGACCCGTTCGCCGTCGGGGGCCGCCGGATCGTCCAGGACGAGGTCACGGTGCTCGTGCAGGTCTCGCAGTGCCTGCCGTACCGCCGCGGGGCCGTGTCCTGTGGTGGCGGCGAGGGCGGCGGTGTGCGGGGCGCGTCCGGTGCGGGCGAAGCCCTCGTAGACGGCGAGGCGGACATCCTCGGTCACCTCCTCGGTCACGTCTGCGTTCCCGTCTGCGTTCCTCCCTGCGTTCCTGCCTGCGTTCGCGTCTGTGCTCCCGTCTGCGTTCCTCCCTGCGTTCCTCCCTGCGTTCGCGTCTGTGCTCCCGTCTGTGTTCGCGTCTTCGGTCGGGTGCTCGTCGGTCATCGGTGGTTCCTGTCCGTCAACGCGGTGTGCGGTACGTGCCCTCCCAGCTTGTGCCGTGCGGCTGCCCTCGTCTTGAACGCTGGTGTGCGACGTGGCCGGGCCGTGGTCCCGCTTGACCCTCACGCGACGTCAGGCTTCACGCTGTAACGCGACGAAAGGCAGATCCATGAGCTACTCCGTCGGCCAGGTCTCCGGTTTCGCCGGGATCACGGTCCGCACGCTCCACCACTACGACCGGACGGGGCTGCTCTCTCCCACCGAGCGCAGTACCGCGGGCTACCGCCTGTACAGCGAAGCCGATCTGGCCAGGCTGCAGCAGATCCTCTTCTACCGCGAACTCGGCTTCTCTCTCGACGAGATCGCGGCGATACTCCAGGACCCCGAGGCCGACGTCCTGGAGCAGTTGCGGGCCAGGCACCGGGTGCTGGGTGAGCAGATCGAGAAGCTGCGGCGGCTGATGGAGGTCGCGGAGCATGCGATGAAGGTCCAGCAGACCGGTGTGCGGCTGACGCCGCAGGAGCGTTTCGACGTGTTCGGCGAGATCGCCTTCGATCTGAGCTACGCCACCGAGGCCGGGCTGAAGTGGCGGGACAGCGAGGGACACCGGCGGGCCATGGCGAGCGCCGCCGCCCATACCAAGGAGGACTGGGCGCGGCTCATGGGCGAGGCGGCGGCCTGGCGGAAGGATCTGCTGGCCGCCTTCGACGACGGCGAGCCGGCCGAGGGAGAGCGGGCGCGGGAGCTCGCCGAGGACCACCGGCAGCACATCGCGCGTTGGTTCACCCCGTGCCCGCCGGACATGCACCTGCGCATCGCCGACGACTTCGCCGCCAGTCCGCGCGCGTTCGCCCTCGTCGTTCCGCCGTCCCAGCAGCGGCCCGGGCTCGCCGCGTATCTGCGCAGCGCGGTCCGGGCCAATGCCGCACGCCGGGCCCCTTCCGAAGGAGACCGATGAAGATCCTGATCACCACGGCCGGTTCGTACGGCGACGTCGCCCCGTACACGGGACTGGGTGTACGGCTGCGGGACGCCGGGCACCAGGTCGCGCTCGCGGCGCACGACCCGTTCGCCGGGCTCGTCCGGGACGCGGGGCTGGAGTTCCGGCGGCTGCCGGGAGATCCGCAGGGCCAGGGGCGGCGTGCCGTGAGCAGGCGGGAGCTGATGCGCGTGGCCACCGAGTTCGCGAAGACGCTCGGCCCCGGGCTCGCCGATGCCGTGCCCGACGGTACGGAGATGCTGCTGGCGTCGACCACGACGGCTCCGCTGGCCCGGCACATCGCCGAAGCCGGGGAGATTCCCTTCCTCGACGTGCGTCTGCAGCCGGACGAGCCGACGCGATGCTTCCCGCCGCCGGTCGGCGGTGCCCGTTCGCTGGGAGGCTGGGGCAACCGGGCGGCGGGCCGGATGGCGCTCTCGATGGTCGACCGGATCTTCGCTGCCGCCGAGGCGGAGCTGCGCGGCCGGCTGGGGCTGCCGCCGTTGTCCGGGAAGGAGCTGCATCGCCGTCACGAGGCGGAGGGCAGGACGGTGCTGTACGGGTTCAGCCCGACGCTGCTGTCGCGTCCCGCGGACTGGCGGGCGGGGCTGGAGGTCGTCGGCAACTGGTGGCCGCACCACGACCCGGCCCGTGCGCTGCCGGCCGCCGTCGAGGACTTCCTGGCGGCCGGGCCGCCACCGGTCCTGATCGGCTTCGGCAGTATGGCGGCCGGGGCGGGCGAGCGGTTGGGCGAGCTCGCGGCGGCGGCGCTGCGCAGGGCCGGTCTGCGCGGCATCCTCCAGTCCGGCCGGGCCGGGCTCTCGGCGGACGGCGACGGCGTCCTCACCGTCGGGGAGCTGCCGCATGCCCTGCTGTTCCCCAGGACGGCCGCGGTGGTCCACCACGCGGGAGCGGGCACCTCCGCGGCGGCCCTGCGCGCCGGAGTGCCCTCCGTGCCGGTGCCCGTGACGGCGGATCAGCCCTTCTGGGCGGGCCGGCTGGCGGCGCTGGGCGCGGCGACCGCGCCGGTCCCGTTCAAGGCTCTGACGGCGCCGCGCCTCGCCGACGCGCTGGTCAGTGCCGTACGGGAGCGGTCGTACCGTGCGGCCGCCGCGGCCGCGGCCCGCCGCATCGCCATGGAGGACGGGGCGGGCCAGGTGGTGAAGGTGGTCGAGCGGTTCGCGGGCTGAGCCGGCGACGAGTGGGCGCGGCCGGGCCTGCCGGCCGACAGATTGTCGCAGGCGAGGGCCGCTGCCCTACGGGCCTCGTCGAGCCGGCCGAGGGCGAGCGAGATCTCGACCTGTGCCGCGAGCAGCCGGCAGCGCCCCAGCCCGCCCGGTCCGTTCCCGCCCGAGCCGCCCGCCAGGGCGAGCCGGAGGCCGGCGGCCGATGACGCGGCCCTGCCCTGGCCGAGGCGCAGCAGCGCGAGACCGGGCTGCGGGGCGCGGCCGAGTTCGTGCGAGCAGCCGTACGACGCCTCGGCCGCGGCCGTCTCGCTCGTGCCGGGTCGCCTGCTCGGTGCCGGTGCTCCGCTCGGCCACGCACGGCTCCCTTCCGGCCCCCTCACCAGGATAGGAGCGGCGCCGTCGGGCGTTTCGTGCTCCCGTTGGGCAGGCACCGCCCGAGCGGGGGTCGGCACCACAAGGCGACCGGCCCGCTCGGCGGCGTCACCGTCCGACCCGGCAGCCCCACCACGACGAGGCGCACCACCGTCCGACCCGGCAGCCCCACCGCGACGAGGCGCACCACCACGATGAGGCCGATGTGCGGGTGCGTGCGCCGACCGGAGTTCCACTGGTGGCGGGCCTCTGGGTTCCGCCGGGCGGGTGTCAGTGCATCAGATCCGATCGGGCGGCAGACCGCCGGAGTCCGGCCCCAGCATTCGACAACTGCTGAAAGCACGTCAAAAACCTCACCGGACCAGGTGTTCCCGCCGAACACGCTGGTCATCCTCTAGGGAACGGTCCGCATCCCTGGGAGGCTCGCATGGAACGCAGGCGGTTACTGCACGCCGGAGCCGGGCTGGTCGTGGCGTCCGTGGCGGGGCAGACGGTGGCCCCGGTCGCAGCGCATGCCGACACAGCCGGAACGACACCCACATCCAGTACCACGGGCACGGGCACGGGCACGGCGAGCAGAGCCGGCACATCCGGCACAGGGGATCACTGTTCGGGGCCCGCGGTCTCGACGTACGGCATCGCGACCTACACGGCGGCGATCGTCGGCCTGACCGTGCTCGACGACCGTGCGTACGTGGTGGCACGTGGTCAGAATCCGCCGCTGCTGGGCGAGATCGACCTGGCGGCGAAGAAGCTCACCAGGACGGTCCGGCTGCCCCGCGGCGAAGGCGGGTGGGCCTCGACCGTCTCCGGCGGGCAGGTCTACGTCGGGACGTACCCGTTCCCCGACATCTACCGCTTCGACCCGGCCACCGGCTCGGTGAGCCTGATCGGCACGGTGGGCCCGACGGGTGGCTTCGTCTGGTGTCTCACAACGGCGCCCGACGGCACGGTGTACGCGGGTACCTATCCGCGCGGCGAGGTCTGGGAGTACTCGCCGAAGACCGGCGTCCTGCGCAATCTCGGTGTGGCGAGGCCCGGCGAACAGTACGTGCGGGCGATCGCCGCCGACGAGCGCTTCGTCTACGCGGGCACGCTGCCGCAAGGCCACATCGTCGCGTACGACAGGACGACCGGCGTGAAGCAGTCCATCACGCCGGCCCCGTACGGCGGCGCGGCCTGCCTGCTCGCCCGCGGCGGCCGGGTGATCGGTGGGTTCGGCAGGTCCGTCGTCGACATCGCCCCCGACGGCAGCGACGCGCAGGTGATCGCGATACCGGCCACGGAGCGGCTGGTCGACGCGATCGCGACGACCTCCGACGGCACGGTGTACTGCATCGGACGTCCGACAGGCACCGTCTACCGGCGCGACGGCGGCACACTCGTGCCGGTCGCGGCGCCCACGCCCGCCGATGAGCACCGCGGGCTGTTCCCGCTGAAGGACGGGACGCTGCTGGGCGGTGCGGGCAGCGGCCGGCTCTGGTGGCTGGACCTGGCCGACAACACGTCGGACATACTGGAGCTGATCGACACGGGCATGTCAGGACCGGATCCCGTGCAGTCCATGACGTACGGGTCACGCGGAACCGTGCACGTCGGCGGCCACTTCTCGATCACGACGCACCGGCCGGAGGCAGGCACGTCCCGTCGGATCCCCGTCTCGGGCGAGCCGAAGCAGTTGCGCATGGCCGGGGGCCGCGTGTACGCGGCGCTCTATCCGAGCACCGAGGTGCTGGAGCTCGAACCGGACCGCGGAAGGGTCCGTTCGCTGGGCTTCGTCGACAACGAACAGCAGCGGCCGACGGACATGGCACACGTACGGGAGGAGGATCTGCTCCTGGTGTCCACCGCCCCGCCGGCCGGGCGGCTCAAGGGCGCCCTGACCCTGGTGGACCGGTCGAGACGCCGGCTCTCGGTGTATCCGGATGTGATCGTCGACCAGAGCGTGATGTCGCTCGCGCTGGACGACCGGCACGGCTGCCGGATCGCGTATCTCGCCGGGGACACCTGGGGCGGCGGAAGCGTCACACCGGCGCGGCCGAGCGCGACGATCGTCGCCTTCGACCTCCGGCGCCGCAAGGTGCTGTGGGAGTTCGCGCCGATCGAGGGGTACGCGAGCCTGCAGCACATCGAGGTGCACGACGGTGTGCTGTACGGGGTCTACAAGCGGCTCGCGGGCACCTGGTTCGCCATGGACCTCGAGTCCCGGACGGTCCTGCACACGGGAAAGCTGCCGAGCTACGGCGAGCTCAGCGTGCACCGCGGCGAGGTGTTCGCCTCGGTGTTCGGCGGCTCGGTGTACCGGATCGGCCCCGGCCTCGCGGAGGCCGAACCGCTGCTCACGGGCCTCGGTGACGGCTGGTACAACCCACCCCAGCTGGCCTGGGAACGGTTGTCCTGGCACGCCTGGGGAGTGTCCGGCCGCGACCTGGCGAGGTTCCGGCTCGATCCGGACTGTCTGAGTCCGGAGAGGGCGAGGATCAGCGCGCCGGACGAGGCGATCCTGGAGTCCCTGCTGGCGAACTGAGCGCGAGTGCGGACGCGGGCCCCGTCGGCCCTTCGGGTGCGGTGCCCGGAGGGCCGCCGGGGCCCGTCCCCTGGAAATGGGCGGGGCGGTCCCGGCACAAGGGCCGTTCGGCCCATGTACGGGCCGTCCGGGGACGACGAGGGTGGTCACCGTAGTCGAGAGGCAGCCCCATGGAACCCCGTTCGCGGATCGCCCTCATCGGCCTGGGCCATGACTTCAGGCGCGATGACGGGGTGGGCTGGGCTGTCATCGACACACTGCGGGAACGGACCGCGGGCCGGCCGCTGCTACCGGATGCCGACGTCGCCACCTGCGACGGCGAGCCGGCCCGGCTCGTCGGACTGTGGCACGACGCGGAACTGGCCGTGGTCGTGGACTCCGCGCACGCGTACCCGGATGATCCCGGCCGGGTGACCCGGCTGGATCTGGACGGCGAGCGTCTCGCACAGCCCGAGGACGACCATCCGCACGGCAAAGTACTCGGTGAGGCCATCGAACTCTCCCGGGCTCTCGGACGCCTGCCGGGACGGCTGGTGGTGTACGCCGTCCAGGTCGTCGACTCCACCGTGGGCTCCGGGCTCTCCCCCGCCGTCGCGGCCATGGTGGAGCTGGTCGCCGGATGCGTCGCGGACGAGATCGCCCGTTACCAGGCGACGCAGGCCGACGAGGATCTGCCCGCTTCCCCGCACCACTGCGGCGAGGTCATGGCGCACACGAGATCGTCGGACTGATGGAGCTGCGGACGTGGCTCGTGGGCGCTCTGCACGGCGTCGGTGGCGAGCGCCGGGAGGGGCTCGCGGGGCCGGTGGCCGTGACCGTTCGGCCCTGGTGCGAGGTTTCCGTGGATACGCGTGATCGAGTGGGCACCACCGACCACCAAGGGGCTCGTATGTCCGAGGCACCGGTCTTCTCCGCGGAGGTGCCCATCCGGGTGTTCCTGCTCGATGACCACGAGGTCGTCCGGCGGGGCCTTCACGACCTGCTCGGCGCCGAATCCGACATAGCGGTGGTGGGAGAGGCGGCGACCGCCGCGCAGGCCCTGGCGCGAGGACCCGCTCTGCGCCCCCATGTCGCGGTCCTCGACATCCGGCTCCCGGACGGCGACGGAATCACCGTCTGCCGGGAGCTGCGGTCGCTGATGCCGGAGGTCGCCTGTCTCATGCTGACGTCCTTCGACGACGAGGACGCACTGCTGGACGCGATCATGGCCGGGGCCGCCGGATACGTACTCAAGCAGATCAAGGGTTCCGACCTGGTCGCCGCCGTACGCACCGTGGCGACCGGGCAGTCGATGCTCGATCCCGCCACGACCGCGAAGCTCATGGGTTCACTGCGCGGCCCGGAGGCGGCTCAGCAGGACGGGGACGAGCGCCTGGCCGTGCTCTCGGAGCGGGAACGGGAAGTCCTCGCGCTGATCGGAGACGGCCTGACCAACCGTCAGATCGCCGAGCGGCTCTATCTGTCGGAGAAGACGGTCAAGAACCACATCTCGCACCTGCTGTCGAAGCTCGGCGTGGAGCGCCGCGTACAGGCCGCGGTCATCGCGGCCCAGTTCCACGAGTACGGGGAGCCGCACCACTGAGGCAGGGCATCCGGCGGTGCGGGGGTCAACGCGGCCGCCAGGAGCGCTGCTCGCTCATCCTCCGCCCGGCACCGGCACCCGCCACACCAGCCGGGTACCACCGCCGGCCCCACGGGTCACGCTCAGCTCACCGCCCAGTTTCCCGGCGCGTTCCGCCAGGTTCCGCAGCCCGCTGCGCCTGCCGCCCTCCGCGATGCCGACACCGTCGTCGGTCACCGTCACGGTCAGCGTCCCGGCGTGTGCGACGACCGATACGTCGGCGTTCGTGGCCCGTGCGTGCCGTGCGACGTTGACGAGGGCTTCGCCCAGTACGGCGACGACCTCGTCGGCCACCTGGCGGGGTACATCGGTGTCGATGAGGCCTTCCATACGCAGGGACGGGGCGAAGCCGAGCGCCGGAACGGCTTCTTCGACGACCCGCACGGTGCGGAGTCTGAGTCCGGGTGACGTGCCCGGGGCCTCGTGCTCACGCAGCCCGAAGATGGTCGAACGGATGATCTTGATGGTGGCGTCGAGATCGTCGATCGCCCGCCCCAGCCGCTCGGACGCCTCGGGGTGCTGAACGAAGCGCTGGGCGCTCTGGAGCGTCATCCCCGTCGCGAACAGCCGCTGGATGGCGAGATCATGCAGGTCCCGGGCGATACGGTCATGGTCGGCCAACAGGCTCATCTGCTCGGCGTCCCGCCGCCGCTCGGCCAGCTCCAGGGCGAGCGCGGCCTGGCCGGCGAAGCCCGACAACGGCGCGGTCTCCGCATCGGTGAAGGGCGGACGGCCGGCACCACGGGCGAGCATCAGCACGCCCCGCAGCGTGTCCTTGTCGCCGATCAGGACGGCTACGGCGGGTCCGCAGTCCTTCCACCGCTCCGGCC
Source organism: Streptomyces sp. NPDC054841 (assembly GCF_053611045.1). Lineage (NCBI taxonomy): Bacteria > Bacillati > Actinomycetota > Actinomycetes > Kitasatosporales > Streptomycetaceae > Streptomyces > Streptomyces sp. NPDC054841. The sequence goes on from NZ_JBSGZO010000069.1 coordinate 12,268, forward strand.
TGAAGGTCACGCGGGCGTCGTTGGCCACGTCAGGAGTGGTGATCAGGCCCTCTTCGCTCAGCAACGCCGCGCTGACGAGCGTCCCTTCGCCGCGCGGCAGCACCACGCCTTGATGCCGCTCCACGCCCTCGCCGAGCGCCAGGACGCCGCGCAGGTCCCCGCCCTCCTCCGTCAGATACACGACTCCGACCTGGGCTTCGGTGATCAGCCGGGCGCGGTCCAGCATCATCTCCAGTACCCGGACTTCCGGAGTACCGGACAGCAGGGCGTTGGTGAACTCGGCGCTGGCGGCCAGCCAGTGTTCCCTGAGGCGGGTCTCCTCGTAGAGGCGTGCGTTCTCGACGGCGATACCGGCCGCAACGGCGAGCGTCGCCAGCACCGCCTCGTCCTCCTCGTCGAACTCGGACCCACCCCGCTTCTGCGTCAGATAGAGGTTGCCGAACACCTCGTCGCGCACGCGGATGGGGACTCCGAGGAACGAATGCATCGGAGGGTGGTGCTCGGGGAACCCCGACGATGCCGCGTGCTCGGACAGTTCCGGAAGCCGCAGTGGCTCGGGATGCCTGATCAGCTCCCCGAGCAGCCCGTGCCCGGACGGCAGCTCACCGATCCGCTCCCGCAGCTCGTCGCTGATGCCGACCGGCAGGAACTGGGACAGCCTCTTGTCCTCCCCGATCACCCCGAGGGCACCGTACTCGGCGTCCACCAGTACCACGGCCGCCTCCACGATCTCGCGGAGCACGTGCGGCAGGTCCAGCTCCCTGCCCACGGAGAGAACGGCCTCCAGCAGCCCGTCGAGGCGGTCCCTGGTACCGCGGACCTCGTCGATGCGCACCTGGAGCTCTTCGAGCAGCTCGTCGAGCCGCAGTCGAGGGAAGCGGCCCGATTCGCTCCGGACGTCCCCGCCCATGATTCCTCCGCCGCTGTCGAACGATCATGGTGTGCTGCGCGCAGCTTCACGTTAACGCGCATCCGCCACATGGGCCCGGTAACGCCCGGCTACTGTCCGTGTCCGGCGGGGCGGCGTACAGGCATGCGCAGGCGCACGTGGGCGTCCGGCGGGTCGTCCGCCGGATCATGGTTCCGGGAGCGGACCGACGGTGGTCACGGATGGCGGCATCCGGCCGTGTCCGGAGGAGCCAGCTGCCGTCGGTGAGGAGGCGGCCGGGGCACGGGCGCACCGGGGGAGGCCGCAGCGATCCTGAGGACATGCGTCGGCACCGGCCGTCCCGGCGGGCGTCAGGCCGACACCTCCGGCCAGCCGTATCCGTAGCTCGGTACAGGCCCTGCGCCCATCGATTCCAGGTCGCGGTCCGCCACCCGCATCAGCCGGCGGGCGAGGTCGCTCATCGCGCGGCTCGCCGCGAGTTCGTCGCCGATCTCAGGGACGTCCACGTCCTGAGGGTTGCAGCGGGCGGTGCCGGTGCCGGTGAGCGTCGTCCTGCCGGTGTCCAGTTCCACCCGGGCCCTGGTCGTGCCGTCCTCCTCGGACAGCTGCATGCGGACCCGCCATTCCAGCGTCCGTGTCATGGGGAACCTCCTCGCCCGCGTCCGGCCGCGGAATGCCCGCGCGGCCCCGTCGTGCCTTCAGGATCCACCCGTCGGCGTACGCCCGCGCTCCGTGCCGGGGCGTGACGACGGCCGCCGTCACGCGCCCTCGGGCGCCGCGGCGGCCTCGGGGCGGACGATGACGACCGGGCAGGTCGCGTACAGCGCGCACTGCTGGCTCACCGAACCGAGCAGCACACGGGCGAACCCGCCGCGGCCCCGGCTGCCCACCACCAGTAGCTCCGCGCCCTCCGACGCTTTCACGAGAGCCTCGACGGGGTTGCCGCGCAGCAGGACCTGCCGCACCTGGGAGCCTCCCGAATCGCCCAGCACGTTGCGGATCTCCTCGGCAAGCGATTCCCGGGCCACCTCCGCGTCGAAGCCGGCATCCACCATGGGGGCCGACCACCCGTGCGCTCCCGGCAGCTCGTACGCCTCCACGGCCTCCACCGTCGCCCCGATCAGACCGGCATGCCGGACCGCCCAGCGCAGCGCCTCGTGCGACGAGGGCGAACCGTCGACACCCACCACGACACGCGGAGCCGAATCCTGCCTGTCCATGCCGTTCACCTTTCTCGCGGTCCCACGTTTCTCGCGGTCCCCGCCCTCCACGCTGCGCGACATGGGGGCAGTCCGCCAGGTGAGGGCCGCCGGGTGGTGCGGGGCGTCCCGTCCGTCATCGCTCCAGCTGGGCCTCCGTGACCGCCAATGCCGCCGCCATGATGCTGAGCTGCGGATTCACCTCGGGGCAGCCCGGCAGCACCGAGGCGTCCGTGACCAGCACTCCGTGCACGCCGCGGAGCCGTCCCGTGGCGTCCGCGGGGAAGCGCTGCGGGTCGGCACCCGCCGCGACCGTGCCGGTGGGGTGGTAGGCGGACAGATGCAGCTGCCGTGGGCCCACGCGGGCCAGAACGCCGTCCAGTTCGGCGAGGCTGCGGGCGCGCGGGGCGGTGGGGATGCCTGTGAGGACCTCCTCCGCGCCCGCCGCGAACAGCACCTCGCCCATCGCCCGTACGGCGCGCATGAGCCGGTCCGCGTCGCGGCGGTCCAGGTCGTAGCGGAGCAGCGTACGGTCCTTGCCCAGTACGCGGCCGGACGGGCGGTCGGCGATCATGGCTCCGAGGGTGGCGAGCCGGTCCGCGCTCTCCAGTTCGCGCCGCAGTTCGGCTCCGAGGCCCGGCAGGACGAAGGAACCCATCCCGGGCGGGGTCGCGGTCGCCTCGATCAGCACGCCACCGTCGTGGTGCTCCTCCACGCCGACGCTCTGCAGTACGCCTTCCCAGGCGGTGACCGGCTCGGCGAAGCGTCCGGCGACACTGGTGGCGGGGTGGACGCTGAGGTTGCGGCCGAGCCGGGGGTGTTTGCCGAGGCCCGAGCGGCGCAGCAGCGGCGGCGAGTGCAGGGCGCCCGCGGCGACGACGACGAGCGGGGAGAGGATCTCGAACTCGCCGCCGCCCTCCCGTCGTACGCGTATGCCGGCCGCGCGCGGGCCGCCGGGGTGGTCCCCGTCCACGAGGATCCGCCGCACGGTCGCACCGGTGACGATGCGGGCTCCGGCGGCGCAGGCGTCGGGCAGTACGGAGAGCTGCACGCTCTGTTTGGCACCGGTGGGGCAGCCCACGACGCACTGACAGGAGCCCTTGCAGCCGGGGGCGTTGCGGCGCAGCGGGCCCGCCTGCCAGCCGAGGCGTTCGGCGCCGGCGAGTGCGATCCGGCCGTTGTTGCCGAGGACGTCCAGCGGCTGGGTGGCCACCCGCAGCGTGCGTTCGGCCTCGTCGAGGTACGGGCCGAACCGTCCGGCGGGAGCGAACCCGAATTTCTGCGCCCAGCGCTCCTGGACGTGGTCCGGAGTGCGGTAGCACGTGCCGGAGTTGACGACCGTGGTGCCGCCGACGGCCCGGCCCACGGGCAGCAGCAGGGGCGGGCCGCCCACGGCGACGGTGGCTCCGCCGTCCCGGTACAGCTCGGCGAACCGTTCGAGCGGGGTGCGCCGCCCGAAGGACTCGGTGGAGTGGTGGTGCCCCTCCTCCAGTACGACGACGTCCAGTCCGGCACGGGCCAGGGTCCGCGCAGCCGTGGCTCCGCCCGCGCCGGAGCCGATGACCACGGCGTCGGCGGTGGAGCGGGCGGGCCACTCGTCCGCGGGTGTGCAGTCGAGCGGCGGGTCCTTCCGTGTCAGTGCGGGGACAGCCGGGCGCTGCTGGAGCATGCGCTCGGTCCCGGCGGCGAGCAGCACGGGCACCTTGAGCACGTCGAGGAGCGGGGCGAGAGCGGGGCGTGCGCCGAGCGAGCCGAGCACGGCCTCCCGTTCGGCGGGGGTGAGGGCGGCGAGCCTGCGGCCGGTGCGGGCCAGCGCGTACGCGTCGATGACGCGCGCCGCGGACCGCACTCCGGTGCGGGCGGCCGGCGGCATCGAGTCGAGCACCGCTTCCAGTCTTGCCGGGACGCGCGCGGGCCAGTGGGCGGTGCCGTCGTCGGCGATGAGGGCGGCCACGAAACCGGCGAGACTCATCGTGTGCCCACCTCCGCGTGAGCAGTGCCGTCCAGGGTCCATTCGGCCTCCGTACGCCAGCCGCCCCACCACCGCTCCAGCAGCACGTGCGCATCTGCGCGTTCACTGTTGCGGCAGATCGCCCGGGAGCCGTCCGGGTCGGTGTAGTCGAGCGCGAGGGTGCGGTCCTCGGGCTGGGTGACCTCGACCCGGATGCGGCGCAGTCCCGCGCGGCCGCTCACGGTCCAGACGGGCAGGCCGACGGCGGAACGGAACCGCCCGATCCCGGCCCAGCCCACCGCCGTGCGCTCCGCCCGTCGTGGCCAGGTGCGGCCACCCCGGCGCAGGCGCAGGAAGACCAGGGGCGGCAGCCGGCGCAGCCCGGGCCGCATGGAGACGGCGGCGACGATCTCCAGCACGTCTCCCCCGCCGAGGTCCGCGTGCAGCCAGGCCCAGCGGCGCGCGTTGCCGTGCCCGTAGATCCGGGCCGAGGCGCCGGGCGCACCGGTCGGCGTCAGGGTCGTGTCCTCGTAGGAGAACGTGCCGCTGTACGAGGCCCGCGCGGCCGGGAGGATCTGGGCGGCGGGCAGCAGCGGGCGCCGCCAGGACCAGCGGGGAAAGGTGAAGAGCGGTGTGTCCGTCGCGTGTTCGGTGAGGTCCCAGCGCAGCCCGTCCGCCGAGCCGGTCAGCCGGCCGGGCGTGGCCGAGATCCCGCCGGCGGTGAAGCCGTCCTCGCCGGCCGTCCACTTGGCGGAGCCGAAGCGTGCGTGCCGTACGGGTCCGTCCTCGGGGAAGACCGCGGCCCAGCCGTGGGCGACCGGCTCGGATCCGTCGGTTGGCGCGGTGAGTTCATGGTGGAGCCAGAGGCCGGTGCCGGTCGCCGGGTCGGTGAGGGTCGTGTACCAGACCTCGGTGCGGCCCGGCTCGCCGTTCCAGCGGGGTGCCATGAGCGGGGCCGCGTCCTCGCGGCGCGGGAAGCGGAAGCTCGCGAGGAAGGGTACGAGCTGTGTGCTGACAGGGAAGCGGAGCGTGCCCGCACCGACCCGTGCCCCGGCCTCATCGTCGTACAGCGTGTACGGCAGTACGGTCATCGACGCGACCGGACTGCGGGGGGTCACGGACTTCCAGCCGTCGAGGGTGAGCCGGCGGCCGTCGGCGGTGAACGAGAGGCGGTACCGGATGCGGCGTCTTGCGAGTGGTGAGATCTCCAACTCGCCCTCGACCCACGGGTCGTCGGCCCATCCGGCGATGCGAATCCGGCCCGTGGTCCGCGCCTCGGTCGTGCCGAGGAGCCGCATGACCCGGTCGGCCGACACCCGCAGATCGAGGCGGATCCGGCGGGTCCGGTCCTCACCGTCGAGCCGGACCGTGCCGAGCATGGTCTCTCTGAACACCGTTCCGCGGCCGCTCGCGCTCGTGTTCGCGCTCACGTTCGTACTCGTGCTCGTGTCCGTGCTCGTGTCCGTACTCACGCGAGCCCCTCCAGCATGATCCGTTCGGTCGCCGTCAGATACGCCTCGGCAGCACGACGCGCGCCGCTCTCGTCACCGGCCGCGACGGCGTCGACGACCGGCGCCAGCCGCCCGTACGCGACCTCGGCGTCCGTGAACGGACCCACGAGCGCGGCCCGCACCGGCAGATAGGCGTTGAACAGGGTGTTGGTCAGCAGGACGTAGACGCGGTTGCCGGTGGCGCGGGCCAGCGCCCGGTGGACCTCGATGTCGGCGAGCTGCACGGCGTCGCCGCCGTCCGCTGCCCGCACGGCGTCCAGCAGGGTGCGCAGCTCGTCCCGGTGCTGTGCGGTGGCGCGGGCCGCGGCCCGCTCGGCGATCAACGATCCGACGCTGCGCCGCACTTCGAAGATCTCGCCGATCCAGTCCGGACTGTGCCGTACGAGCATGGGCAGCAGATCGGCCCCGCCGAGCCGCGCGTAGTCGCGGACCCGGGTGCCCACTCCGTGCCGGGTCTCCAGGAGTCCGGCCTGGGCGAGGCGCCCGAAGGCGTGCTTGAGAGTGGTGCGGGTGACTCCGTAGCCGTCGGCGAGTCGGCGCTCCGGCGGAAGATAGCTGCCGGCCGGATGGCGGCCGGTGAGGATGTCCTCACGCAGCCGGCTCTCCAGGACGTCGACGATGGTTTCGCGGGGCAGTGCCTCCACGCCGTTCCTCCCCAGTGGCTCAGTGGATGAGCCACTCAACCAATCACGGGGAGCGAAGTCAATGGCCTTGCGGCCCAAGTCCCTTCAGCGCGGGGTCACATGCGCCGGGTGGCGTCCCGGTGCGCCTCGGCCTCACCGCCGAAGGCCGCGACCGGCTGCGCGCCCTGCGCTTCGTCGAGGGGGCCCGCGCACCGCGGTCGCGGCGCGCGGCATCTCCGCCTCCGGGACGTCCTTCGCGACCGTCGGGCGGCAACCGCCCGGTCGCGCCGACCGGCCACGCGACGGTCGCCCTCGTCGCGCTGCGCGCCGCCGCCCATCCGGGCCCCGGTCCGTACGGGAACGACACCATCGAGGGTCGAGGAGTACGTCCGGTACGACCCGGCCGGCCCCGAGGACACCCGCCGCTCCCGCAGCCGGGAGGTCGCCGTGCGCCACGACGGCCGGGAGCTGCCGACCGCGGAGGAGGTGCCCGACCGCAACCACGACACGATCGTGATGGGCACCGTCGCGAAGTCGCGAAGACCGTCACGGACCGTCGGGTGCGGCCCGGCCGGCAGGGGCGTCCACGGCTGTGCACGTCCGCGGCCTGCCCGCATCTTCTGCCCCGTTGAGAAATCAGACATATGGTTCACCTTGATGACCTATCGGCCCAGGAGGCCTTTCCACGGGTTCATGGCTCGCAGGCATTCACTGCACGCCCTGGAGGGATCCGCATGCACCCAGCTCTCAGCTCCGACGTCCTTGCCCGGCTCCGCAAGCAGCGCCCCTATCCGGCGGTTTCGGTTCTGATGCCTACGCATCGCCGAGAGCCGGACAACACGCAGGATCCCGTCCGGCTGCGCAACCTGGTGGCCGAGGCCAAGGAGCAGCTTCAGGCCGATCCGGCCGTCACCCGGGACACCCGGATCGACGTCGTCCAGCAGCTGGACATGGCGCTGTCGGAGATCGACCTGGTCCACGCGGAGGACGGGCTGGTCGTCTTCGCCGCGCAGGGCGAGCATCAGGTGTGGACGCTGGGCCGTTCGGTGCCGGAGCGCGTCGTGCTCTCGGACACCTTCCTGACCCGCAATCTCGTCTCGGCACAGGCCGCCGAGCAGCCCTTCTGGGTGATGGCCGTGTCGTCCGACCGCGTCTCGCTGTGGAGCGGCTCGGCGGACCGGGTCACCGAGGCGGACACCGGGGCGTTCCCGCTGACCCGCACGTTCGAAAACCCCGACGCGGAGCGCGAGGAGCGGATCGGCAACGTCCCGAGCGCCTTCACGGACGAGGCGACCCGCCATTTCCTGCGCGAGGCGGACACGGCGATGGGAGCCGTGCTGAAGGCCGATCCCCGGCCGCTCTACGTGGCAGGTGAGGCGGCGGCGCTGTCCCTGCTCGACGATGTCGGCACAGTCGCCCCGCGGACGGCGACCCATGTCCCGCAGGGCGGAGTGGCGGCAGGGCCGGCCGACGCCGTGTGGCAGGCCGTGCGTCCGTTCGTCGAGGCCCAGGCGCGGAAGGACATCGAGGGTGTCCTCTCGTCGCTGGACAAGGCCCGTGGCCGACGGGCCTTCGCCGCCGGGGTCGACGAGATCCGGCAGAACGTCGAGTCCGGCCGGGTCGCGCTGCTGGCCGTGGAGGAGAACTACCGGGAGACCGTGCGCGACTCGGGCGGCCATCTGGCACCCGCGGAGCCGGGGGACCTGGACGCCGTCACCGACATCGTCGACGACATCGTGGAGCGGTCACTGGAAACCGGCGCCGAGGTCCACTTCGTACCGGACGGCACACTCGCCGGAATGGGCGGCATCGCAAGCACTCTGCGCTACTGAGGCAAGGCATCAGGGGGTGGCTCGATCACCGGCAGTGAAGGGACGACCCTGATGAGCACGTGTGCGCAGGGCCCATCGGTCAGGCGGCGGGTGGTGGGAGCCGCGCTGGCCGTGATCGTCGCGGCGACGGGCACGGCCACGCTGGTCGCGTGCAGCACCGAAGGCGGCGGTTCGAGCAGTTCGCCGACGCCGTTCAGCCCGCGCCCGACCCCACCGAACACCTCGGCGTTCACGGGGACGCCGCCTTCCGCGCTTGCTTCGCTCGAGGCTTCCGCGCGCGCCGTCGCCTCCGCCGCGGCCTCGTCGGCATCGGCCGCCGCCTCGTCCTTCGAAGCCTCCGTCTCGGCCGAGGTGGCCCGCGCGAACGCGGCGGCGCAGGAGAAGCTCAAGAACCTGAAGGGTGGCGGAAACGCGCTCTCCGATGTCTCGCTCACAGGCAGGCCGACGGCCGACACCGGCGGTGTCCAGGCCGTCGTGGTCACGATCACCAACAGCACCGACCAGACGGCGTCGTACGCGGTGCAGGTCGACTTCACCGACTCCTCCGGGAAGGTCGTGGAGAGCCGGATCGTCGGAGCACAGGATCTCGCACCCGGCGAAAAGGCACAGCCACTCGCGATCAGCCGGAAGCCGCCCGGTATGAATCTGACCCCCACGGTCGCCAAGGCCCAGCGCTACTGACACGGGACGCCCGGTTCCGTGTCCTCCACCGCCCGGTCCCCGGCGCCGGCAGGAGCACGGCGCGGCCCGCCGTGACCGCCGGACGGTGGCCGGGTGCCAGGTGGGGTGCCGGGTGGGGTGCCGGGTGCCGGGTGCCCGGTGCCGCCCCGGCGTGGCACGTTGTCAGCACATGCCGGGGTTCGCTGTGCTGCCTGCCCGCAACCTGCGAGGAGTCGCGGCACGAATGGCGTGCGGGGCGCGGGTCTGGCCGATATCGCAGGCTGGTCGGGCATTCACCGCAATGGGTAGCCTGCCCCTTTGTGACTACGCCGTTACCCGTGCCCAGTAGCGCCCGGACTGCCGCCGAGTTCGTCGCCCTGCTGCGTACCGCGAAGAACCGATCCGGCCTCTCTTACCGGGCGTTGGAGCGCAAGGCGCGAAAGGTCGGCGACCACTTGCCGGTGAGCACCCTGGCGAGCGCGCTCAGCCGGGGATCGCTTCCGAGACAGGACGTGGTGGCGGCACTGGTCCGGGCGTACGGCGGTGACCCGGCGACGGTGAAGGAATGGGTCGAGGTACGTGCGGCGCTGGCCCAGCGGGAGCGCTCCGCACGAGCGGAGGGCGTGTCCTGGTCGTCTCAGGCGCTGCCGGGCCTCGCCGCCGGGCGCGGTGACGAGGATGAGGGCGGGGGGACCGGCCGGCAGCTCGTGCCCTGCCTGCTCCCGGCGGACCAGTCCTTGTTCGTGGGCCGGCAGGACGAGTTGAGCACGGCATGTCGGGTGCTGGACCGGGAGGGACCGGGGCCGGTGATCCTGTTGGTCACCGGCCCTGCCGGTGTCGGCAAGACGGCCTTCGCCGTACGCGCGGGGCACCTGCTGGCCTCACGCTTCCCGGACGGCCAGTTGTACGTGGACCTGCGGGGGTTCGATGAGGAACCGGCCGAGCCGTTCACGGTCCTGGGGGCGTTCCTCCGCGCACTCGGCGTACGCGGAGGCGCCGTGCCCTCCGACATGACCAGCCGCATCCATCTCTACCGGACCCTGCTGGCCCAGCGACAGACGCTGATCGTCCTGGACAACGCGGCCGATGCCCGGCAGGTGAGCGACCTCCTTCCCAACGGCGCACGCTGCGCCGTCGTCGTCACCAGCCGGACCACGCTGGCCGACATGAGCGGGCACCGGCTTCCCCTCGGCGTACTCGACTCCGCGACAGGGCTGGCCCTGCTGCGCGAGATGCTGGGCTTCGACCGGACCGCCGCGGAGTCCGACTCGGCGCGCTCCATCGTCGAGACCTGCGGCGGGCTTCCCCTCGCGGTATGGGTCGCCGGGGCCCGCCTGGCTGCGCGGCCGCACTGGCCGCTGGGCAAGGTCGCCCGGGCGCTCGCCGACGAGCAGCGCAAGCTCGACGAGCTGGCCGTCGGGCACATCGCCGTAAGGGCGAGCCTCGAACTGACCTACCGGGGAATGGCCCCGACTGCACAGCACGCGCTGCGCCTGCTCTCGCTGCTGCCCATGGCCGACTTCGGGGCCTGGGCCCTGGCCGCCTTACTGGGCGTGGGCCTGTCCGAAGCGGAGAACGTACTCGATGACCTGGTGGAGGTACATCTCGTCGGGGTCCGGGCCGTCAGCGCGACGGGGTTCCGTTATCAACTGCACGACCTGGTGCGGGTGCTCGGCCGCGAGCGGGCCCGGAGCGAGGTCGGACGGCAGGAGCGCGCCGCGGCCCTCACCCGGCTCCTCGGCATGAGCCTCCACCTCGCCGACCTCGCAGCGGACACGCTCAGCGTCGACTTCCAAGGCGTCTCCCAGACCGATCTGGTCTCCTGGCGGCCCTCCCACGCAGACACGGAGCAGCTCCTCGTCACACCGCTGGCCTGGTTCACCGAGGAGCGCCAGTTCCTCATCAGCGTGGCGGACCAGGCGCTGGACGGAGGGGACGTCGCTCCGGCGGCCGGGCTGGCCACAGCCTTGACGACGCTCTTCCAGGTCGGCAGTCACTTCGACGACTGGGAGCGGCTGCAGGAGCGGTCGTTGAAGGCGGCGCTGCACGTCGGCGACAAGCGCAGCGCCTCTCAGCTCCACCGCTGCCTCGGCGAACTCACCACCATCCTCGACCGCTATCCGGAGGCGCTGGCCCACTTCGAACAGGCCCTGCTTCTGGCCGAGGGGCTGGGGCCGTCGTACCGGGCCAGTGCCACGGCCGGGCTCGCGTACGTGCACCGGCTCCTCGGCCAGTACGCCGCGGCCGTGCTGCGCTTCGAAGAGGCCGCCGAGCTGGCCCGGGCAGCCGGCAACGTCAACTGTCTCGTGTACGCGACCAACGGCATCGGCGTCATCGACCTCGAGCACGGCCGTGTCGAGGCGGCCATGGAGCGCTTCACGGAGTGTCTGACGGTGAGCCGGAGCGAGGGCTATCGGCCCGGCGAGGCACAGGCCCTGCGGTGTCTGGGGCAGAGCCATCGCGCCCTCGGCGCCTACGCCCCTGCCGCCGACTCCTTCCGGCTGGCCGCCACGATCAGTGAAAACCTCGGCGACCGGCTCGGCGCCACCCACGCGACCTGCTGGCTCGGGGACGTCCTGGTGCGCCAAGGCGCCCCTCGCGAGGGCCGCCGACTGCTGGCCCGGAGCCTGTGGACGTATCGCGAATTCGGCAACCTGTGGGGTGAGGCGGCCACGCTGTACGCGCTGGCGGAGGCGCAGCTGTCGGCCGGCCGGCCGGAGCAGGCCCGTCGACGCGCCGAGGCCGCCGTGGGGCTGTGGCGGCACATCGGCGCCCGGGCGTGGCTGGCCACCGGCCTCGAAACCCTGGCGAAAGCCCATGCGCTGGCCGGTGACCACGTGGCCGCGGCTCAGGCTCGCGACGCGGCCGCGGCGGCGGCGCGGACGGCCCAGGGCGGCTCGGGCCTCTGATCCCTGTATCGAAGCCGCTGCCGCATACATGGACCGCGCTCACGGCTGGCGCCCGCTTCGGCGGGTTAGCCTGAGAGGGCACGACAAAAGACCCGGGTGCCGCCCCGGCGTGGCACGTTGATCAGCACATGCTGGGGTTCGCTGTGCTGCCTGCCCTGCTGAACATCCTCTTGCTGCAGACGGTGCCCCGGAGCCCGCGCCGGCCGGCAACGGCCATGTGCAAGGGGACTGCAGGGCCGCTCGCCCGGCGAACTCGCCGGTGGGGAAACGGCCGCCGTTTCACCTCGGGTGACTGCGTCGTAGCGGCCTACCATGTGAGCATCCGTACCCGATACGCACCATGGCCGGCATTCGGCACCACGGCACACAGCCCGACCTGCGAAGACCCTGTTCAGAGTGATGATCGCCAGTCTCATCAGGAGGTAGCCATGCGGATGCTCATCAACGTCCCGGAGACCGTCGTCGCGGATGCCCTGCGGGGATTGGCGGCCGCACATCCCGAGCTGCGTGTGGATGTCGAGAACCGGGTCGTGGTCAGGGGAGACGCTCCGGTCGCCGGCAAGGTCGCGCTGGTGTCCGGGGGCGGGTCCGGGCATGAGCCGTTGCACGGCGGGTTCGTCGGGCCGGGGATGCTCTCGGCGGCATGTCCCGGGGAGGTGTTCACGTCGCCCGTACCGGACCAGATGGCGCGGGCCGCGGCCGCCGTCGACAGCGGCGCGGGGGTGCTGTTCGTCGTCAAGAACTACACCGGCGACGTCCTCAACTTCGACATGGCCCAGGAGCTCGCCGAGGACGAGGGCGTTCAGATCGCCAAGGTGCTGGTGAACGACGACGTGGCGGTGACGGACAGTCTGTACACGGCAGGCAGGCGCGGTACGGGAGCGACGCTCTTCGTCGAGAAGATCGCCGGAGCGGCCGCCGAGGAGGGCGCACCGCTGGAGCGGGTCGAGGCCATCGCGCGGCGCGTCAACGAGCGGTCGCGCAGTTTCGGCGTGGCGCTGAGCGCGTGCACGACGCCGGCCAAGGGCAGTCCCACCTTCGATCTCCCGCCGGGCGAGCTGGAGTTGGGCATCGGCATCCACGGGGAGCCGGGCCGCGAGCGGCGCCCGATGATGACCTCGAGGGAGATCGCGGACTTCGCGGTGAACGCCGTCCTGGAGGACCTGCAGCCGTCCAGTCCGGTGCTGGCGCTGGTCAACGGCATGGGCGCGACACCGCTGCTCGAACTGTACGGGTTCAACGCGGAGGTGCAGCGCGTGCTGGTCGAGCGCGAGGTGCCGGTGGCACGGACCCTCGTCGGGAACTATGTGACCTCGCTCGACATGGCCGGATGCTCGGTGACGCTGTGCGAGGCGGACGAGGAGCTGCTGCGGCTGTGGGACGCGCCGGTGGAGACTCCCGCGCTGCGCTGGGGTCGTTGATCCGTGGTACGCAACGCATCCGTGGTAATCAACGAAAAGGAGACGCTGTGCTGGACGCGGGTTTCTTCCGCCACTGGATGACCGTCACCGCCGCCGCCATCGACCGTGAGGCCGGCCGTCTCACCGAACTCGACTCCGCGATCGGGGATGCCGACCACGGCAACAACATGCAGCGTGGTTTCACCGCGGTGACCACCGCACTGGAGAAGGAGGCGCCGGACACTCCGGGAGCCGTACTGATGCTGTGCGGACGGCAGTTGATCTCGACGGTGGGCGGCGCGTCGGGTCCGCTGTACGGCACGCTCCTGCGGCGTACGGGCAAGACGCTTGGCGACGCGGCGGAGGTCTCTGCGGAACGGCTCGCCGAGGCACTGCGCGCGGGAGTCGCCGCGGTGGCGCAGCTCGGCGGGGCGAAGGCCGGGGACAAGACGATGCTGGACGCGCTGGAGCCCGCCGTGGAGGCGCTCGGCGATTCGGCCGAGTCGTTCGCGGCCGCCCGGGATGCCGCCGAGCGGGGCGCGCTCGCGACCGTACCGATGCTGGCGCGCAAGGGCAGGGCGAGCTATCTGGGCGAGCGCAGTATCGGGCACCAGGACCCGGGGGCGACGTCCTCGGCGCTGCTGATCGCCGCCCTCGCGGAGGCGGGCGGGACGAGCGGGACGGGAGTGACGTCGTGAGCCAGGTCGGCGTCGTCCTCGTCTCGCACAGCGCGGAGGTCGCGGCCTCGGTCGCCGAGCTCGCCCGGGGGCTCGCGGGCGGCGGCGCCACCGCCCCGGTCGCGGCAGCCGGCGGTACGCCGGACGGTGGGCTCGGCACCAGCTCGGAGCTGATCACCCAGGCGGCGATGGCGGTTGACCGGGGCGCGGGCGTCGCCGTCATCGTCGACCTCGGCAGCGCCGTGCTGACCGTGAAGGCACTGCTCGCCGAGGGGGACGAACTGCCGGAGGGGACCAGGCTGGTGGACGCGCCGTTCGTGGAGGGCGCGATCGCGGCGGTGGTGACCGCGTCGGCGGGCGCCGATCTGGACGCGGTGCAGACGGCGGCGGCGGAGGCGTACGGCTACCGGAAGGTCTGACATCAGGGGCGGACGTGCCGACGGCGGGCCTCGACCCGCACGGCCAGGAGCGGCTGCTGGAGGTGCTGGACCGGCTCCGGGAGAGCGGTACGCGTGGTGATGGCCACCCACGACGTGGATCCGGCCCTGCGGCGGTCGGACGAGGCGGCCGTGCTCTCCCCGGGCGGGTCTGCGCATGGGGCCGGTCGCCGCGCTGCTCGCCGACCAGGAACTGCCGGCCGTGGCCGGATCGCGCAGGCCGTGGGCGACGGCGGTGACGGACGTGCTGCGGGCACACGGTCTGCCGGCCGCTGACGCCACCGGTCCGCGGACTCCGGAGGACCTAGGGCCTGTCGTTTGGATCAGGCCGGCAGCGACATCTGCGGCTACCGCCGCGGGGCGAGCGGGGTCTGGCGCGTGCAGATGCGAGGCGGAGTAGGGAGCCACTGCGGTG
>NZ_JBSGZO010000070.1:0-26732 GCF_053611045.1 Streptomyces sp. NPDC054841
CGGCTGCCCGCAGGCGGCGGGGCGAGTACGCCCCGCCGCGCTACGGCGTCACCGCGAACGAATCCAGGATCGCCGCCGCCAGGTCCGCGTCGCCCTCCACCTTGATCCGGTCGCTGACCGCCGCGGGCCTGACCCGTCCGGCGGCGAGCCGTACGTACGTCTCCCAGTCCAGTGCCAGCGTCGCCGCGGGCCCCAGCGACGGCGCGCCGTCTATCGTGCCGCGGCCCTCCGCGTCCACGCGGACGGTCCGCAGGAACTCCACGGGCCCGCTCACGTCGAAGACGACCGCCGAGTTCGGCGGGGCGCCCGCGTCCTTGGCGACGACCTTCGGCAGGACGGCCAGGAACGTGTCCCGTGCGACCAGGGCGCCGGGGGAGTCGAGGTTGCCCGGCTTGCCCAGCGCGGTGCGGAGATCCTGCTCGTGCAGCCAGACGTCGAACGCCCGCATCCGGTAGGCCAGTTCCAGCGTCTGCTCGGCCCCGAGAGGGGCACGGACCATCGTGTCGGGCGCGCGGTTCTCGTTCCGCAGCTGCCTGTTCCGCCGGATGATCGTGTACTCCAGCTCGGAGGTCATCTCGGGTGCCGTGTGGTGCCGGCGCACATCGACCTGCATCTCCATGTAGCGCGAGAACTCACTGCGTACGTGGTAGAGATCGCGCGGCAGGGTGTGGATCGGCCGGGGGTCACCGAGCATCTCGCACTCCATGCCGATGACATGCGACACGATGTCGCGCACGGACCACGCGGGGCACGGCGTCGGGCGGTTCCACTCCCCTTCGACAAGGGGTTGCACCAGCTCGGATATCGCTTCGATGGAGTGGGTCCAGGCGTCGGCGTAGGTCTGGAGACTGGGATGGACGGTCACGGAACCCCTCGGCGGTTGTGCGCGGGCTGGGTGCTGTGGTGGACAAGTTACGCTGCCCCCGGGCACCCCGGCAGTGCTTTCGTGTGACGATCGTAGGCCCGTGTTGACGGCTCGAATGCCAGGACGGTGGTAGTGTGCGCGCCTCACTCATCCAGATCGCAGTAGACCCGGACGAACCCGTAGATTCCCGCAGGCAGCGAGCCGCGGCCCTGGTACGCGAGCAGGCCGGTGCCGATCTTGTCGTCCTGCCCGAGCTGTGGCCGGTCGGAGCTTTCGCCTACGAGCTCTTCGAGACGGAAGCGGAGCCGCTCGAAGGTCCCTCGTACGAGGTGATGGCGAAGGCGGCGAGTGACGCGGGCGTCTGGCTGCACGCGGGCTCCATCGTCGAGCGGGCCCCGTCCGGCAGTGGCTCCGCCGCGGGTTCCGGCCCCCTCTACAACACGTCCCTGGTCTTCTCCCCCACCGGGGAGCTCGCCCGGGTCTACCGCAAGATCCACCGCTTCGGCTTCGACAAGGGCGAGGCGGTGATGATGGCCGCGGGCGACGAGCTCGCCACCGTACGGCTCCCCGAGGCCACCCTCGGCCTCGCCACCTGCTACGACCTCCGTTTCCCCGAACTCTTCCGCGGCCTCGTCGACGCCGGCGCGGACCTCCTCGTCATCGCCGCCGGCTGGCCCGAACGCCGCCGTGCCCACTGGACCCTGCTCGCCCAGGCCCGCGCCGTCGAGAACCAGTCGTACGTCCTCGCCGTCGGCAGCGCCGGCACCCACGCGGGCGTCGAGCAGGCGGGCCACAGCATCGTGGTCGACCCCTGGGGCGAGGTCCTCGCCGAGGCGGGCGCGGCGGAGGAGATCCTCACCGTCGACCTCGACCCGGCGAAGGTGGCGCAGACCCGGGAGGAGTTCCCGGCGCTCAAGGACCGCGTCCTGGGGCTGACGCCGCCGCGGTGACGGTGTCGCGGTGACCGTGCCGCGCGGGCCGGACGGCCGGGGCGGCATCTGCGCACCGGGGGTCCGCACTGCGCCCGGAAGCCCGCACTGCGCCCCTGGGCCTCTGCCCGGCCCGGCCCGGTCAGTACCGGGTGCCGAAGTTCTGCACCCACCACGGCCCGTTGGCGCTGAGGTTCACACCGACCCCGAAGTCGGTGAATCCGCAGTCCAGGATGTTGTCACGGTGGCCGGGGCTGTTCATCCAGTCGATCATCGCCGTCGCCGGGTCGTCCGGCCCCCGGTGGATGTTCTCGCCCCACTTGCCGGCCGGATAGCCCGCGGCGCGCATCCGGTCGTCGGCGTGCCGGCCCTCCGGGCTCGCGTGCTCGTAGTAGTCGCGGGCCGCCATGTCGTCGGCGTGAGCCTGGGCCGCGGCCTGCACCTGGGCGCTCACCCGGAGCGGGGCGCAGCCGGCCTTCGCCCGCTCGACGTTCACCAGCTCGGCGATCTGCTCGGCGAACCGGGCCGCCTGGCCGGTCGCCTTGCCGCCTCCCCCGTCCTTCGTCCGTTCCGCGGCCGGCTGCGCGGTGCGCTCCTTGTGCCGGGAGGTGGGGGTGGACGCGGCGGCCGTGCTGGTCCGGGTGCCGGTGGGCGCGCCGGCCGTCGTCCCGGGAGACGTCGAAGGTGCCGCCGACGGGGAGGCCGAGGGCGACGCCGGGGGTATGAAGCCGGAGAGCTCGCCACCCGGGGCCAGTGCGACGCCCGGGTCCCCGGGCACCTCCCGCACGGACGCGGCCACGGCCTCATCGTTCGCAGCGTCCCCGTCCGAACCGCTCAGCGCGAAGATCCCGCCCGCGATGACGACAGCCGCGGCCACACCCACGACCACGGGTGCCGGCACGTCCGGCCGGAACCCCGGCCGCGGTCGGCGACTGTGCCGGCCCTTCCCCGCGGCCCGCCGGCGCACGCCGCGTCCGTCCGCCGCAATCCGGACCGTCCGGGTCGCCACGGTCTCGGGAAACGACGCCACGGTCTCGGGAAACCAGGTCGGCCTCTTCATGTGCTGCATCGGGGTCCCGTTCTCATCGGAAGGCCGGTCCGTCCGGCACAGAGGAGAGGGGCGTGCGGCATACGGGATAACGGTTTTTCGCCTCAGGGCCGGATTACTGGGGGCCGGACGGGGCCACCGCGCCTGCATCACGCCGCCGTGGTTGAGGCTTCAAACGGAGGTGGCACCCTTGGGACCATGACTGCTGCTTCCCCCGCCCCGCGCCGCCGTGCCCGTGTCCGTGCCCCCGAGCTGATCGGCAAGGGCGGCTGGCTCAACACTGGCGGCAAGGCCCTGACCCTCGGCGACCTGCGAGGACGCATTGCCGTCCTCGATTTTTGAAAATAGACAACAGAGCACCGATCTCTTCTCCACACTGAGTGTGTGCACCAAGACACGATCTGTGATTTGTACCTTCGGCTGTCCCTCGACAGGGACGGCAAGACTGCAATCGAGCGGCAGGAAGCCGACTGCCGTGCCTGGGCCGAACGCAACGGACTGACCGTCCGCAAGGTCCACATAGACAGAGGGCGCTCTGGCTACAAGACCGTTGAGCGCAAGGGCTTCGACGCCGCGTTGGCGGCTGTCACGGCCGGCGTCGTCGGCGCGCTGATCGTCTGGAAGCTGGACCGTCTGTCCCGCAAGGGGATCGGCCAGGTGGGCAAGGTGCTGGACGACATCGAGAAGGCCGGCGGCCGTCTCGTCTCAGTCGTGGACGGTCTCGACACCTCAAACGACTCGGCGCGCATGGTCGTCGCGATGCTCGCTGAGCTTGCCCGCTCCGAGTCGAAGAACCTCGGCACGCGCGTCGGGCACGCAAAGCGCTACCTCCGCAGCAAGGGTCAGTGGATCGGCGGACAGCCTCCGTACGGGCTGCTCATCGACCCGAAGACCAAGAAGCTCGTTCACGACCCGGAGCACGCTGTCTACGCCCGCCTGATCGCAGATGAAGCGCTTGCCGGGACATCGTTGGTCAAGATCGCCCGACTCCTCAACGAGTACGAGATCCTCTCTCCCAGGGGCGGGCAGTGGAACGCGGCCAGCATCATGCAGCTCCTGCGTTCCCCTGCGTTCGCCGGCTTGATGCCGGAGACCGAGAGCGTCGAGACAGATGACGGCGAGCGGAAGTACACGGGCCGGGTCTTCCCGTACCGCGATCCCGAGACGCTGGACACCGTCGAGATCGGCGAGGGGATCATCACGGTCGGAGAGCGGGAACAGATCATCCGGACGCTGGAATCCAGAACGTTCGTGCACGCAGGAAAGCGGCGGCCCAAGCCCGAGGGAACGGCGCTGCTCACGGGACTCGTCTACTGCGCGGTTCCTGGCTGTGGTCGCCGGATGCACCGTGTGGGCGGCAGCTACCAGTGCATGGCTCGCCGCGCGGGCAACCAGTGCATCGGAGCGTCGGCGCTGGCTGAGGCGGTTGACCAGTACGTGACGGAACAGTTCCTCACCAAGCTCCCAGCGCTCGAACCGGACGACCCGCTGCTTGTCGCGATCGCAGATCGCTGGGTGCACCGCGTGGACCCGGAGACCTTCGCGAAACGTGATGCGCTTACCGCCGAGATCCAGGACGAGGAAGCCCGCTTGGCTGACCTTGAGGACGCGCGCTATGTGCGTGGCGAGTTCCGTGGCGCCGCAGCCGTGGAACGCTACAACCGACTTTCAGAGCGGCTGAGGGGGCGCATCGAGGGGCTTCGCACCGATCTCCGCAAGCTGCCCATGCCGTCGGTGGACGTGTCACCGATGCTCGACGGCCTCACCCTGCGTGAGGCATGGGCTGATGCGACGAACGAAGACCGGCGCGGTCGGTTGTCACTTGCCATAGACCGGGTTGAGGTGAGTAAGGGGGTGCGTGGTCAGCGGATCATCCCCGAGCAACGCATCCAGATCCGTTGGGCGAAGCTGGCGGAAATCGACACCGCCGCCTGAGCACCCGGCAAGCGCCCTGCCACAGCGGACAGGCGTGACGAAGTGACGGAATGACGCTCGCGGGCGGTTACCTCTCATAGCAGTGTTGTTGTTTCCATGAGTGGATCAGAACTAATCGTCATTCCGTCACTTCGTCACTCGGTATGTGCAAAGTTCAGGCGAAGCCCTCGCAGCGACCCCGGCCCCAGCTCGAAAGGCGTGCGCTGGGTGCGGCTCCGTTTTTGGGCGGGCATTCCGCGCTGACCTGGAGGTATCCCCTCGTTAGGGTGCGAGAACGACCCTGTTAAGCCTTCCGAAGCACGCTGAACACCCCCCATAAGCCTCCCTGCTCGTCACCCTGACCAGGGCGGCGGGTGCGGGGGCTCTGACGTCTCCCGGGTACGTAGAAGTTCGTGCAAGTTGCTGGCAGGCGCGCGTGATCCGGCGCAAGCTCGTTCATGTTGATCGCCACCCAAGCGACCGGAGGACACCATGGCGTTGCACCGGCTTGGCAAGGACCCCGAGAGTCCCAACAACGGTTCCCCTACTGTCTACTTGGACGACGAGACCGGGAACTACATCCTGCAAGGGTGGCGCGTGACGGACGCGGAGCGGCTGGCTCAGATGGACATCCCGGCCCATGAGACCGTCATCGAGTTCCCGAAGCGCATGATGCACTTCTTCCCGGAGGTGAACGGTGGCGACGGAGTCGATGTTTGAGGACCTGTTCCGCGCCGCGAAGCACAGCGCGTACCACCTGGAGATGAGGGACGCCTACGCGCTGGATCAGGACTACTCCGAGTGGACTTCGGGCAACCGATTCGACCCGGCGGAACGCTGGCCCTGGTGGGTCGAGCTGGTCTCCGCGTCCGTGGCCCGGGGGGTTGACGTCCGGCGGGCGCGCATCGTCTCCGAGCCGATCTCCCTGTATGTGCGCTACGAGTACGAGCTGACCAGCGGCCACAACATCAAGGCGGGTGAGTCTGTGCGCTGGCTCCCGCGCCGGGAGGCTTCCGTCCTCGCCCTCCCTGGCAACGACCTGTGGCTCTTCGACGGCTCTTCGGTGCTCTTCAACCTCTTCAACGGCAATGGGGAGATGACCGGTGAAGAGCTGGTCACCGATCCCGTCGTAGTGGAGCTGTGCGCGTCCGCGTTCGCGGCTGTCTGGGAGCGGGCCACGCCACACGAGGACTACCAGCCGGTCTGATCCGGAGCAGCGCAACGTGAGTTCATCGTCGAGTGTTCAGCAAGCCCGGGAGGCCCTGGGCAAGCGGCTGCGTGAGATCCGGAAGGACTCGGGTCTGACCGCGCGGGAACTTGCCTCCCGGGCCGGCTGGCATGAGAGCAAGTGCAGCCGCGTCGAGACCGGTCGTACTGCGCCATCTGACGACGATCTCGGCGTCTGGGCGCTGCACTGTGATGCCCAGGACCAACTGGCCGACCTGATCGCCACGGCACGCAACATCGACGGGGCCTACATCGAGTGGCGGCGGATGGAGCGGTCCGGCCTGCGGCGTGCTCAGGAGTCGGTCCTCCCGCTGTGGGAACGCACCCGGAACTTCCGCGCCTACTCGTCCTGGCTGATCCCCGGCCCCTTCCAGACGCGCGCCTACATCGAGGCGCTTCTCAGGGCAATTCGCGACCGCCGGGCGCTGCCCGATGACCTGGAAGCAGCCGTCCAAGTCCGTGTGGACAAGCAGCGGATCTTGCATTCGGGGCCGCATCGCTTCGCCGTTCTCCTGGAGGAGAGCGTCCTACGCCACCGCATCGGTGGCACCGACACCATGGCCGGGCAACTCGGTCATCTCCTCTCTGTGGCAACGCTGCCGAACGTCAGCCTTGGCGTGATCCCGCTGGGCGCAGACCGTACGGCCTTGTGGCCAGTAGAGGACTTCTGGGTCTTCGATGAGGCACAGGTCAACGTCGAGTTGGTCTCTGCGTTCCTCACGATCACTCAGCCCCACGAGATCAGCATGTACGCCCGCACCTTCGCCAACCTGGCAGAACTGGCCGTCTACGGCGCCCCGGCCCGCGCGCTGATCACAGCAGCCATCGACTCTCTCGGGTGATCGGGCGCAAGTCCGCGCAAGTTCGTTGAGGCCCGCTCCGCGCCGTTCCTAGCGTGGTCGTCAGACGGACGACATGAGGAGCGGGGCCGTGAAGCCGATCACGTATGCGCAACCTCCGGTAGAGCTGCCGCTGCGGTCCGACCCGGATCCCGCACCGGTCGCCGGCTGCGGAGTCTGCTCCGCCCTGGCCGCCCAGCGCAAGGATGCCCGCCTGGCGGGTGACGGCTCGACGGTCAGCGACTGCAACGTGGAACTGCGGAACCACCCGCACCCCCGGGCGTCGTCATGAGCGTGACAGCCGTACTCCGGTACGTGACGTACGTCATGCGCCGCCACCCCCTCGGCAGAGACCACGGCAACCGCGCGGTGCCTGAACCCGGACTGCCGATGGACCTCCGAGCCGACGGGGAACGCGGACGTGTGCACCGACATGTGCATCCAGCACACCGGCCGGACCGGCCACATGACCTTCCTCCGGGAGTTCTCGGAGGTCGCCGTTGTGGAGCGTATGCCCTGAGCAGCCGCTTCGTAAGACCGTGATCCTGCGTTCATGCGCGGATGGCAAGCTTGAAGGATGAACGATGCCGTCCCGGCGCCCACCCCTGCGCCCGCGCCCCGCCGTGCCCGTGTCCGTGCCCCTGAGCTGATCGGCAAGGGTGGCTGGCTCAATACCGGCGGCAAAGAGCTGACCCTCGCCGACCTGCGAGGTAAGTGCGTTGTTGTTGATTTCTGGACGTTCTGCTGCATCAACTGCCTGCATGTCCTGGACGAGCTGCGCGAGCTGGAGGAGAAGCACCGGGACACCCTGGTGATCATCGGTGTGCACTCGCCGAAGTTCGTGCACGAGGCCGAGCACCGGGCCGTCGTCGACGCCGTCGAGCGGTACCAGGTGCACCACCCCGTCCTCGACGACCCGGAGCTCGCGACGTGGAAGCAGTACGCCGTGCGGGCGTGGCCGACGCTCGTCGTGATCGACCCCGAGGGGTACGTCGTCGCGCAGCACGCCGGTGAAGGGCATGCCCATGCCATCGAGCGGCTGGTGGAGGAGCTGGAGGCCGAGCACGGCGCGAAGGGGACGCTGCGGCGCGGGGACGGGCCGTACGTACCGCCGGAGCCCGTGGCGAGCGATCTGCGGTTCCCCGGGAAGGCCGTGCTGCTGCCGTCCGGGAACTTCCTGGTGTCCGACTCGACCCGGCACCAGCTGGTCGAGCTGGAGCCGGACGGCGAGACGGTCGTCCGGCGCATCGGCGACGGGGACTTCCGGGAGCCGCAGGGGCTCGCGGTGCTGCCGGACGGGCGCGTCGTCGTCGCCGACACCGTGAACCACGCGCTGCGGACGTACGACCCCGCGAGCGGCGCGATCGAGCGCGTCGCCGGCACCGGGCGGCAGTGGTGGCAGGGGTCGCCGACGTCCGGGCCGGCCCGTGAGGTGGATCTGTCGTCGCCGTGGGACGTGGCCTGGTGGCAGGGCAAGGTGTGGATCGCCATGGCCGGCGTCCACCAGCTGTGGACGTACGACCCGGCCACGGACACCGTCGAGGCCGCCGCCGGCACGACCAACGAGGGACTGGTCGACGGGCCGGCGCGGGAGGCGTGGTTCGCGCAGCCGTCCGGTCTCGCCGCCACCGAGGACCGGCTGTGGATCGCCGACTCGGAGACCTCCGCGCTGCGCTGGGTCGACACCGACGGCGTCGTCCACACCGCCGTCGGCACCGGCCTCTTCGACTTCGGACACCGCGACGGGGACGCCGGACAGGCGCTGCTCCAGCACCCGTTGGGCGTCACCGCGCTGCCCGACGGTTCGGTCGCCGTGTCCGACACGTACAACCACGCGCTGCGCCGCTACGACCCGGCGACCGGTGGGGTGACGACCCTCGCCACCGATCTGCGGGAGCCGTCCGCCGCCGTCCTCGTGGGCGACGACATCGTGGTCGTGGAGTCGGCCCGGCACCGGCTGACCCGGCTTCGGCTGCCCGAGGAGGCCGTACGGGTGGAGGCCGTCGCGCACTCTACGCAGCGGGCCGCGACGGAGGTCGCCCCGGGCACGCTGCGGCTGGACGTCGTGTTCCAGGCCCCGGCCGGCCAGAAGCTCGACGACCGCTACGGTCCTTCGACCCGGCTCCTCGTCTCCTCCACCCCGCCGGAGCTGCTCGCGGGCGGCGAGGGCGCGGGCACGGACCTGTTCCGTGAGCTGGAGCTCGACCCGGCGGTGACGGAGGGCGTTCTGCACGTCTCGGCGATGGCCGCGTCCTGCGACGACGCCCCTGAGAACGAGTACCCGGCCTGCCATGTGCACCAGCAGGACTGGGGCGTTCCGGTCCGGGTGACGCAGGACGGTGCGGCGCGCCTCCCGCTGGTGCTGGCGGGTATGGACCCCGCCTAAGGGCTGTCCCGTAATCCCCGGCGGGCGCACGACGACAGCTACGGCACCTCGCTGCGTTGTCGGATCGCCCGAATACGCCCAGTATGAGGACGACCCTCCGCCTTGCGATGCACCGCATCTGACGCCGCGCGCTGATCCACCGGGGATTACGGGACAGCCCTTAGGGTCTGTCCGGGCCCGACATGATCGTCCGGTCGGGGCCTGGGGCCCACGGGCCTCAGTAGAACAGGCCCTGCTTGTTCGAGGCGCGTCCCGCCGCGCCGTCGAGGCAACCGGCCACCCACAACCCCGGGTTGTGGGTGGCCTTGCGGCCGCCGAGTCCCTCGGACTCCATCCGCGCGCAGCCCCCGCTCAGTAGATCCTTCGTCCACTTGCCCGACGGATCGGACTTCCTGATGCGCATGCCCTTCACGTACCCGGCCTCGTACGCGATGTCGTCGCCCCACGGCGGGCGGTCGTTGTACTTGTGGATGAGTACGGCGGTGAGCGCGGCGACCAGCACGACGGCGGCGGCGATCACGGCGGTCAACTTCCGTGGCGACGGGCCCCGGTGACGCACGAGGCTCGTCTGCTGTCCGAGCATAACCATGCGAAACACCGTGCCAGGCACGGTGTTTCGCAGATGTTAGCGAGCCGGCGGGGGATCAGGCGTCACAGGGACCAGGCGTCACCTGACGTCGACGTTGCCCGACACCCTCGGGTTCACCAGGTGCTTGGCGTCCACGTTCTGGTGCAGGGCGAAAACCGTGCCGTCGCCCCGCTCCTTGAAGCTCTTCGTGAACGAGCCGTTGGCAGCGGTCCTCACCGTCCCCAGCAGGTACGACTCCTTCGGCTTGCCCTTCGGCGAGAAGTAGACGCGCACCTCCCTGGCGCCGTACCCCTTCCAGGTCGGCGCCAGGTGCTGCAGCGTGCCGGAGACGGCGATCAGGCCGCCCTTCCGTACGGTCGGCGAGACCTTGTAGCCCGTGATCCGGGTCGGTACGCCGCTCGCGTGCAGGACGGGGCTCACGGCCGTCGGGACGTCCGTGCTGCCGAACCAGACCGCCCGGTAGTAGCCGGTCGCCGGGGCGGCGACCGAGCCCAGGAAGAAGCCACTGGAGGTGCCCGTCAGCGTGCCGAGCTTGGCCCAGCTGGTCCTGCCGTCCTTGGACACCTGGATGTCGACCTTGGTGTGCGGCCGCGGGGCGCCTTCGACGTTCACCGAGCCGGAGGCGGTCAGCCGGGAGTCGGAACCGAGTGCAACCTGGAACTGGCTGATGCTGGTGATGGCGGTGGTGCGGAAGGTGAGCGGGACGGTGGGCTTGTTGGAGAACCAGTCGCCGTTGCTGACGATCAGCTGCCGCTTGTCGCCCGCGAACGGGATCTTCGTCTCGGCGCTGAACCGGCCGTCGGCGTCCGTGACGGCACTGCCGTTGAACAGCCCCTTGGCGTCCACGATCTCGACGTCGGCCCACTTCGCGGTCCGCCAGGCGCCGCCCAGCTCGTACTCGACCTTGCCCGTGACCGTGACCGGCGCGTTGTACTTGCCTCTGAAGTCGGCCTTGTCGAGCGTGACCCGGGCCGGCAGGCCCTTGGGGGTCACCGTCACGGTCTGGGTCCTGACGTTCCCGTTGTACGCGAACACGGGCAGCGGCCCGTCCTCGGCGATGAACCAGTCGGTGAACCGGCCGTCGGCGTCCGTCGTCAGCCAGTCGACGTCGGTGGGGTCCGAGGAGCTGTGCAGGCGGATGCTCGCTCCGGCGACGGGCTTGCGCTCGTGCGTGACCGGCTGCCAGTCGACGAGCCTGCCGCTCGCGGTGACTTTCAGGTCGTCGAAGGTCGGCTGGGGCCGGTCGACACCGAACTCCTCGAAGTACCGCTTCGCGGTGTAGTCGTACGTACCGGCGTTCTCGAGGAACGTCTCGTCCCCGTCCGCCTCCCGGACGATCAGGTTGACCGCGTACGTGCCCGCGAGTTCGAGCCTGACCTCGCCGGTGGTGATCCAGTCGCCCGTCTTCCTGTCGCCCGAGGCGAGCGTGAAGTCGTGGACGGTCTCGACGGCCACGTTCTCGCCCGGCCGGTGGATGACGGCGGAGATGCCGGTCACCTCGCTGTCGGCCTTGAGGTCGTCGACGAAGAGATGGCCGGGCTTCTGGGCGAGGCCCGAGACGCCGACGGTGGTCGGCCCCGCCGCGGCGGAAGCGGCGTGGGGCACCGCGAGTACGCCCAGTACCACGGACGTGGACAGGGCAAGGGAAAAGCTGCGCTTCACGTGTGACGTCCCCCCGGACGAATCAGAAGGGGGCGCGACAGATGTTCAACGACCGGTCGATGAGAGGCGCCCCACTACCAGGATCCTAAGCGGCAGCGGGGCGCGTCGTACACCGCGTTTCCGTCGTCGGCCAGGTCAGCCTTCGAGGAACGCCACCAGGGCGTTGGCCAGCAGATACGGGTCCTCCGCGCCGCACAGTTCGCGCGCGCTGTGCATGGACAGGATCGCCACACCGATGTCGACGGTCCTGATCCCGTGCCGGGCGGCGGTGATCGGGCCGATCGTCGTGCCGCACGGCATGGCGTTGTTGGAGACGAACGTCTGCCACGGCACCCCGGCGCGCTCGCACGCCGCGGCGAACACGGCCCGTCCGCTGCCGTCCGTCGCGTACCGCTGGTTGACGTTGACCTTGAGGATGGGGCCGCCGTTCGCGCGCGGGTGGTGCGTCGGGTCGTGCCGCTCCGCGTAGTTGGGGTGCACGGCGTGTCCGGTGTCGGACGAGAGGCAGACCGTACCGGCGAAGGCGCGCGCCCTGTCCTCGTACGTACCGCCGCGCGCGAACACCGAGCGCTCCAGCACCGATCCGAGCAGCGGCCCGTCCGCGCCGGTGTCCGCCTGGGAGCCGTTCTCCTCGTGGTCGAAGGCGGCGAGCACCGGGATGTACGTCAGGTCGTCGCGTGCGGAGACCGCGGCGAGCGCCGCCGTCCCGGCGTGCACGGACAGCAGGTTGTCCATCCGCGGACCGGCCAGCAGCTCCCGGTCCCGGCCGAGATACGCGGGCGCCTCCAGTGCGTGCGTCATCAGGTCCCAGCCGGTGACCTCCCCGGCGGCGAGCCCGGTCTCCGCCTCCAGGAAGGAGATCAGGTCACCCTCGCCGACGGAGTCGCCCAGACCCCAGATGGGCTGCATGTGCTTCTGCTTGTCGAGTTGCAGACCCTTCTCGTAGATCGAGCGGTCCATGTGGATGGCGAGCTGCGGCACGCGCAGCAGCGGCCGGTCGATGTTCACCAGCCGCGTCGTCCCGTCCCGCAGGGAGAGCCGGCCGGCCAGGCCCAGGTCGCGGTCGAGCCAGGAGTTGAGCAGCGGGCCGCCGTAGATCTCGACGGCGATCTGCCGCCAGCCGTGCGCGCCCATGTCGGGCTGCGGCTTCACCCGCAGGTTCGGCGAGTCGGTGTGCGCGCCGACGATCCGGAAGGGCGTGTGGGCCTCCGCCCCCTCAGGCACGTACCAGGCGACGATCGCCCCGCCCCGCAGCACGTACTTCCCGCCGGTGCCCGCGGCGGAAGCCGTTGATGTCACGGCGTCCCAGGCGTCGGTCTCCTCGACCTGCCGGAAACCGGCCTTCTCCAGCCGCTCGGCGGCATTCGCCACGGCGTGGTACGGCGACGGGCTCGCCGCGAGGAAGGACATCAGGTCATCGGTGTGTCCGCGGTCGAAGCGGGCCGGTGCGTCACTGCTGCTCATGGTGTTCACCTTAACGAGGTACGGGGGCCCGCTCCCGGGAAGGAAGCGAGCCCCCGTTGACGAGGTCGGCCGGGGCCGGACTAGTGCCCCTCCCGGCAAGCTCTGCCCTGTCGCGTCGTCCGGCACGCACCCTCGCTGCGTTGGCCAAAAGCCCTGGTAGCTCCGCTACAAGGACTTCCTGCCGCCTTGCGATGGCACGCACCGGACGACGCTCCTTGACGGGCAAACATTGCCGGTCGCGGCACTAGAACGCGGCCTCGTCCAGCTCCATCAGCTCGTTGTCGACGCCCTCGGCGATCTCGCGGGCGAGCGAGACACCCGGCAGGACGTTGGCGGCGAAGAACTTCGCGGCCGCGATCTTGCCCTGGTAGAAGGCCACGTCTTTAGTAGACACAGTCTTGGCGGAGGCGGTCTCCAGCGCCTCGGCGGCGACGGCCGCGCCGCGCAGCAGCAGGTAGCCGACGACGACGTCGCCGGAGGCCAGCAGCAGGCGGGTGGTGTTGAGGCCGACCTTGTAGATGTTCTTGACGTCCTCGCCGGTGGCGGTGAGGTCGGTCAGCATGCGGCCGACGATCGCCTCCAGGTCGACGGCGGCCTTGGCGAGCGCGTCACGGGCGCCGGCCAGCTCGTCGCCGCCGGTGCCGACCGCGAGGAACTTCTTGATCTCCTCGGCCAGCAGGTTCAGCGAGGCGCCCTGGTCGCGGACGATCTTCCGGAAGAAGAAGTCCTGACCCTGGATCGCGGTGGTGCCCTCGTAGAGGGTGTCGATCTTGGCGTCGCGGATGTACTGCTCGATCGGGTACTCCTGCAGGTACCCGGAGCCGCCGAAGGTCTGCAGCGACTGGGCGAGCTGCTCGTACGCCTTCTCGGAGCCGTAGCCCTTCACGATCGGCAGCAGCAGGTCGTTCAGGCCGTGCAGCGTCTTCGCGTCCTCGCCGGCGGCCTCCTTGAGGGCGATCTCGTCCTGCACCCCGGCGGTGTAGAGGACGAGGGAGCGCATGCCCTCCGCGTACGCCTTCTGCGTCATGAGCGAGCGGCGCACGTCGGGGTGGTGCGTGATGGTGACCTTGGGCGCCGTCTTGTCCATGAACTGCGACAGGTCGGAGCCCTGGACGCGCTCCTTGGCGTACTCCAGCGCGTTCAGGTAGCCGGTCGACAGGGTGGAGATCGCCTTCGTGCCGACCATCATGCGGGCGAACTCGATGATCATGAACATCTGGCGGATGCCGTCGTGCTTGTCGCCGATCAGCCAGCCCTTGGCGGGGTGCTGGTCGCCGAACGTCATCTCGCACGTGTTGGACGCCTTGAGGCCCATCTTGTGCTCGACGTTCGTCGCGTACACGCCGTTGCGCTCGCCCAGCTCGCCGGTCTCCCAGTCGAAGTGGAACTTCGGGACGAGGAAGAGGGACAGGCCCTTGGTGCCGGGGCCGTGGCCCTCGGGGCGCGCCAGCACGTAGTGGAGGATGTTCTCCTCCATGTCGTGCTCGCCGGAGGTGATGAAGCGCTTCACGCCCTCGATGTGCCAGGAGCCGTCCTCCTGCTGGATCGCCTTGGTGCGGCCGGCGCCCACGTCGGAGCCGGCGTCCGGCTCGGTGAGGACCATGGTGGAGCCCCAGCGCTTCTCGACCGCGATCTGGGCGACCTTCTTCTGCGCCTCGTTGCCCTCCTCGAAGAGGATCCCGGCGAAGGCCGGACCCGAGGAGTACATCCAGATCGCCGGGTTCGAGCCCAGCAGCAGCTCGGCGTAGGCCCAGACCAGGGAGCGCGGCGACGTGGTGCCGCCGATCTCCTCGGGCAGACCGAGCCGCCAGTACTCGGAGTCCATGAAGGCCTTGTAGCTCTTCTTGAACGACGCCGGGACCGGCGCGGTGTTGGTCGCCGGGTCGAAGACCGGCGGGTTGCGGTCGGCGTCCTCGAAGGACTCGGCGAGGTCGTTCTCCGCGAGGCGGGCGATCTCATCGAGGATGCTCTTGGCGGTCTCGACGTCCATCTCCGCGAACGGGCCGGTGCCGTACAGCTTGTCGCGCCCGAGGACCTCGAAGAGGTTGAACTCGATGTCGCGGAGATTCGACTTGTAGTGCCCCATGGCGACGGCTCCGTAAGGATCGGGGAGGAGGCAGGGTTCCTCGTACATCTACCAGCAAGTAGCCACGATGATGCTACCCGCCGGTAATAACGTGCAACCCCTATCGGTCATCTGTGACACGGCTCGCTGCCGCGGGCCGGTTCCCCTCGGCCGCCCCGAGTGCCGGACACGGGGCGGCCGTCGGTCGGTACGCTTGCGGTCATGTACGGCTACGACCAGAACCCCGGCGCGCAGCAGCACTACGCCGCCCCGCCGCAGCAGCCGATGTCAGGCGCCGGTATGCCCGGTGCCGGCATGCACGGTGCTGGTGCCGGGTACGGCGAGCAGCCGCTGTATCCCGAGCCGTCGCCGCCGTCGCTCGCGGACGCGGTGCGGGCGTTCACGACCGGGTCGCTGTCCGCGGAGGACTTCCAGCAGATCTTCGCGACGTCGAAGGTGTACTGCCCGCGCGGCGACAACCCCGGCTTCCTCGCGCTGCACAACACCCAGCAGCCGGTGATCCCGATGTTCACGTCCCTCAAGGAGCTGCGGCGGTACGCGGGCAAGGAGTCGAAGTACTTCGTGATCACGGGCGCGGAGGTGATCGACCTGCTGCCGACCGGGTACGGGTTCGTCCTCGACATGGAGGGGGAGCACCGGATGGTGTTCGACGCGAAGGCCGTGGAGCAGATGGTCGACTTCGCGATGCGCCGTATGTACGGATGAGCCGGTGTGGCCGATCGTGGCCGCCGTGACGTGCGCCCGGGAATTGTTCCCGGGCGTTTTCGCGTTCAGGGTGGCAAGAAGTTCAGCGTTCAACTAAACTCGGACGCACAAGGAGGTCCCGCCATGCCTGCAGTGACTGTCGAGAATCCGCTCACCCTGCCGCGCGTCGTCGCGCCCGCCGATGCCCAGGCGCGTCCCGTGCTCGCCGTGACCACGGCGCCCAGCGGATTCGAGGGGGAGGGCTTCCCGGTGCGACGTGCGTTCGCCGGGATCAACTACAAGTACCTCGACCCGTTCATCATGATGGACCAGATGGGCGAGGTGGAATATCAGCCTGGGGAGCCGAAAGGGACCCCGTGGCACCCCCACCGCGGCTTCGAGACCGTCACGTACATCATCGACGGCGTCTTCGACCACCAGGACTCCAACGGCGGTGGCGGCACCATCACCAACGGGGACACCCAGTGGATGACCGCGGGCGCGGGCTTGCTCCACATCGAGGCGCCGCCGGAGGGCCTTGTCATGTCGGGCGGTCTGTTCCACGGGCTCCAGCTGTGGGTGAATCTGCCGGCCGAGGACAAGATGATGGCCCCGCGCTACCAGGACATCCGCGGTGGCAACGTCCAGCTGCTGACGTCCCCGGACGGCGGTGCGCTCCTGCGAGTCATTGCTGGCGAGTTGGACGGCCATCAGGGCCCCGGCGTCACGCACACGCCGATCACGATGATCCACACGACGCTGGCGCCGGGTGCCGAGGTCACCCTGCCCTGGCGCGAGGACTTCAACGGCCTGGCCTACGTCCTCGCGGGCAAGGGCTCGGTCGGCGCGGAACGCCGCCCGATCCACCTCGGCCAGACGGCGGTCTTCGGCACGGGCTCCTCGCTGACGGTCCGCGCGGACGAGAAGCAGGACTCCCACACGCCGGACCTGGAGGTCGTCCTCCTGGGTGGCCGACCCATTCGTGAGCCTATGGCCCACTACGGCCCGTTCGTGATGAACACCCGCGAGGAACTCCAGCAGGCGTTCGAGGACTTCCAGAAAGGGCGGCTGGGCACGATCCCGGCCGTGCACGGGATGTCTGAGGGTGGACTGTAGGGCTCGCTGGCAACACACGCGGGCAGGTCCGGTCTGGACATAGACGGGGCCTGTCCGCGCTTGCGGCCCGGTTCAGTCTGATTCAGTTCGCGGGCAGGCATTCAGCCTTCCGCTCACAGGCGCGGTGCTCCCCGGCGGGTGCGTGACCACCTGTGCCAACGGCCCGTGAAGATCCGTTCCACGATCATCATCAGTGCCAGTCCTGCGGCAGCGATCCCGCAGGACTGGAAGAACATGGTGCTGAAACCGGAGCCCCAAAAGGCTATGCCGGCTGCGAGGCCGCCAACCGTGAATGCGGCAACGCCCATGAGCCCAAGCAGTACGTAGAGCGGTGCAAGGGCACTGCGAAGACTCCCAGTCGCCCCGGACTGTGGTTGTACACCGTGAACGTGCACTGTCACATGCTGATCCCGGCCAGCCTGATACACGCGCCCCTCGTCCTCGGCCTGGGCGTGCATCTGCCACCGAGAGTGTTCTTCATCGCGTCGGCCTTCGGCCTTCATCGCTGGTTTCTCCTGATGCTGGTGGACAGCAAGCACTTGCTTGGGGCGGCATTCACACAGGGCCGAGCTTACGAGCAAGCTCCAGGCCGATGTCTCCGATGAACTTGAGCTGGAGTTCAGCAGGGTTCCGGATGGTGTAGTAGACGAAGACGCCGATGCTCACGGGTACGTACAGCCAGGAAACCGTATCGATCAGGTGGGACCTGTAGGACAGGCGCTCACGAAGAATCACGAAGCCTGTTGCGCCGACGATGACGGTTCCCAGCGAGAAGAGCACGGACCACCAAATCGAGGGGTCGGACTTGTCAGTCCACACGGCGCGTGTGCTGGCGCCCGCGATCGCGAGTGGAAGTAGTGGGGCCAAGGCGAGTAAGACGCTGAGTAGCGTCTCCCAGATCCCGCCCCAGGAACTGTCTCCCTTCTCGGGGTAGTCCCAGTCGTCGTCTCCATCCTCGTCGTCATAGTCGTCTATGTCGGGTGCCGAGCCATGAAAGTGATACTCCGTGATGTGCTGGTCGCGGCCCGCTTGGTAGACACGCCCCTCATCCTCCGCGCTCGCGCGCATGTGCCAAGGGGCGTCGTCTTCGTCGTCCCAGTGCCCTGTGCTCATCGCTCGCTGATGAACTGGTTCCCGCCTGCTTGGTACACCCGACCGTGATCACGGACCTCGGCGTGGAAGCTGGTGTTTGTCCGGGGCGAGCCAGCTTCCCCGAGCCGCGACAGCAGGGCTTCGAACTCTGCTGCAGCCGCCGGATCTTCCAGGAAGAGAGTCAACATCCGCCCTTGCCAGGCGGACTGAAGAGCCTGACGGACCTGCTCGACGTCGCCGGCCGGGGTTGCGAGAAGAGCCGAACGGGTCGTGTTGAGGTCCCGTTCCAGTTCACTGGCGGAGTCGGGGCGAAACTGTCGCCACAGAGTGACGACCCCTGATCGCAGCGTGTTCCACCCGTCTGTTGCCATGGCCGATACCACGGCTGCACCGCCCGCGCTGGCCAAGGCGATGAGTGTTGGGTCCACGGTGTTTCCCCCCGTTGTGTCCACACGTTCGACTGATAGTGAATCAGTAACTCCGCGATATGGGCTGGAACTTCAGGCAAATGATCAACAAGTCGAAGGGCTCAACCCCACCACCGACGGTGCAGACGCACGGACTCGCCAGGGTAGAGCGGGAATCGGCCGGGGTCGTTGTCATGCCTCGTCCGGCGGGTAGCGCTCGCCTACTTCCATCCGTCCAGCGACACCTGGGGACCGCCGGTGAGGTAGCGGTGGAGGGCGCTGGCGGTGGTGTCCACGAATTCCTCGGGGATGACGTCGGCGTCGATCCAGCGGACCTGGGCGTGCTTGCGGGGTTCGCGGTTTTCGGGTTCGCCGGCCCATTCGTGGGCGGCGAAGACGACCGTGAGGAAGCCGTTGGGGGCCTCCACGCCCCAAGCGCCGTGGATGACGTGGGCGACCTTGAGCGCGTCTGGTTTCACGGTCAGACCGGTCTCTTCGTACAGCTCGCGGACGGCCGTCTCGGTGATCGGCTCGCCAGGTTCGCTCTTGCCGACGGGGAGGTCCCACATGCCCTGTGCGAACTTGGCGTTCTCGCTGCGCTGGAGGAGGACGACGCGGTTGGTGGCCTTGTCGTGGACGATGACCGCGGCGACCAGCAGGGTCATCGATTCGAGCGCCGGCTTGAGGGCCTTCGGCTGGTCGTCGGTCTGCTGGGTCACGGGGTTCCCTTCTTCGGACGGGTTGTCGGCATGTTAGGCGAGGGTTTCGCGGGCGCGGCGGGCGAGATCTGCGGCGCCGGGCACTTTGCGCCGCTGGTAGACCGCGAGGGTGGAGCGGATCGAGGTGATCGCCTTGCGGGTGCGGTCGGAGGTCATGCCTTCCATGAGGACCAGGGCCTGGGTCCAGGCGGCGACGGCTTCGTCGGCGCGGGCCTGGGCGGCGAGGTTGTCGCCGAGGTCGGCGTGGGTGAGGGCGTGGACGCGCTTGTATTTCTTGGGGTCCCAGCGGGTGAGGGCGTCCCGGTGCTGCTGTTCGGTGCCGACGTGGTCGGCGAGGTCGGTCAGCGTGCGGGCGGTGTGACTGGCCACGGTGCCGGCGGCGGGGCCGCTGACGCGGGAGTAGCTGGGTTGGGGGCCGTCGTCACGTAGGAGCGCGTCTTCGGCAGCGAGTAGGGCACGTGCGGCCAAGGGGTGCTCGTTGACGGCCGCGTAGGCGCGGGCGTGGGTGATGTGGAGGAGGGCTTCGGTCTGGCCGTCGATGTGGCCGGGGCCTTGGGCGAGGGCGGCTTCGGCGAGGTCGACGCAGTGGTGGGGCTGTTTGAGGCTCAGGGCCTGGTGGGCGAGGGCGCGCATCATCCAGGCGGCGTGGCCGTGGGGGTCGGCTTCGCAGGCGAGCTGGTAGGCGACCTGGTAGTAGCGTTGTGCGGCGCCCTCCTGGCCCAGGTCGTGGTGCTTCCACCCAGCCAGGTAGGCGAGTTCGGCGACCGCGCCGAACGCGGCCCGACGTAAGGCTTCGCTGGGGAAGCGTCCGCGCAGCATGGGTGCGGCGGTGTCGGCAAGGTAGGCGGTGACGGTGGTCAGGCCGTGGCCGCCGCCGAGGCGTTCGTCGGCGGCGCTGAAGGCCGTGGTGATCTGCCGTACGACGTCCACGTCCTCTACGCCGATCGTGGATGTGCCGGTGCGGGCGCGGAGCATGCGGGCGGTGGCCTCGTGGTCGTAGCCGAGCGGCATGGCGACGCCGGCGGTGGTGAAGGCTGCGATGGCGAGGAATCGGCGGCGCTCGACGTCGGCGCGGCCCAGGTCGGTGACCGCGAGGACGGGGTCGGATTCCGCCTGCTGTTCGGCCTCGCCGGCATGGAGGCCGATCTCGGTCTGGGTGATCGTGCGTCCCTCTCGGCGGGACAGTGCTTCGGCGAGGTACTGACCTACCTGGCCCGAAGGGGCACGGGTGCCGTTCACCCAGTGCGAGATGGCCGACTTGTTGGTCTGGAGGATCTCGCCGTTCTCGGCGGCAATACGCCGCACGTCTCTGGCGAGGGCCTCGTAGGTGCAGCCGACCGCGTCGATGACGTCGCGCAGACGGGAGTTGGGGTCTCTCTGCGCCGCCACGATCGCCTCCACTCCGGAGCTGTAAACCGCGTATACCGCTTCAACTGCCTTCCACCGTACCCACCGAGCGTGACCACAGGTTCACTTATCAGCAGCCGCCTGGAACGGCGTGACCGTGATCCAGGCTCCCCCTTGGTCCGGGCGGCTCCTCGAAATTCCGTACGCCCACTCCTGGTTCGGGCATTCCTGTGCCCGGACCCGGCCGAACTGAGACGGAGACACGGTGACCACCATCGACACCACGGCCATCACGGTTGAGCTGCCCGAGGCGTTCGACCCGCGATGGAGCCGCCTGCCCGGTATCCAGGTCGACGGCCGGCGCATCACGATCGACCCGGCCGAGTATTTCTTCCGCTTCGAGTCGAGCACCTGGCTCGTCGCCGATTGGGAGCTGGTCAAGTCCAAGCTCCTGGACGTGGACGAGACGACCGAGAGTGCGGTCGAGCAGCTCGCGCTCGACTTCATCAAGCGCCACGGTGAGTCCACCTCGGACGCCGCCCGCGTCCTGGCCACCGCGTACGAGGTGTACGCCTACCTCTTCCGCGAGGAGCACCTGGCCGGTCTCGGACTCCCGCAGATCACTGCCGACCACCTGCGGATGCTCCGCGAGGCGGCCACGCTCATGGCGCTCAACAAGGTCGAGCTGGACGGGCACATCTCCAACGTCGGCCCGTGCTGGTTCTTCCCCGCCGCCACCTCCGTCGTCTTCGACCTGGACGACGAGATGGGCGGGATGCTCGACGAGGTCTACCACGGCGGCTGGTTCAACGAGCACCGCCGGATCGAGTCCATCAAGGCCCACGCCGCCCTCGGCGGCCGGCTCGTGCACGGCTGCCAGTCCGTGCCGGACCAGTCCGGCGGCGTCGTCGCGCCCTACGGTGCCTCGATGGCGAACTTCCGTGAAGACCTGGCCGCGTTCAAGGCGGGCTGGATCGAACAGGTCTACTCCCACCGCGTGATCCCCGCCGCGTAACCCACCGCCCGATCAGGCTCCGGGGCGGGCCGGCATCTCCCGCCCCGGACGCCACCATCCCCCGGAGCCCTCACGTGACCACGAACCCCAGCGCCGAACTTCTCGACAACCTGCTCACCGTGGCCGGTCAGGCCACCGCCGTACGGGAGGAGGTGCGCGTGTGGTCCATGTCCGGAGTCGAGCGCGTGGCCTTCCCTGACGGCTCCACGGCCATCTTTAAGTACGCCAAGAAGCCGTTCGACTGCGAGGACCAGGCCCTCCGCCTTGCACACAGCCTCGGTGTCCCCGTCCCCCAGGTCCGCGCCTCCGCGGTCCTGGACGGCTGGCTCGGCATGCTCATGGAGGACCTCGGGCCGTCGGTCCGCGAGGCCGACGACCTCGACGGCGTCGCCGCGGCCGTGGTTCTGCACGGCGCCCGTACGGCTCCCGCTCTGTCTGTCCTCGACGAGGAACGGCTGCGCACGCTGCCGGCCCGGGCGCAGGAGCACCTCGCCCAGCTGCGCAAGGCCGAGCGGTGGCAGGATGCCGACGACGTCGAGGACGCGCTCGACCGGATCGCCCAGGCTGCCGATGCCCGTTCCGTCGGAGCGACGATGGCGCCCTTCGGCTGGGTGCACTCCGAGTTCCACCCCACCAGCGTTCACATCGGCGAGCGCGGCTGGCGGCTGCTCGACTTCGCCCGCGCCTTTACGGGCCCGGGCCTGCTCGACCTTGCCAGCTGGCACGGCACCATCGAGCCCCCGCACCCCGTGCGCCTGCGCGTCTTCGTGGAGCAGTACGTCACCGCCGGCGGCACCCCCGACGCCCTCGCCCCGCGCGGCGGGCTCACCGCCGAGAACTGGGCCCTGGGCTGGCATCGCATGTGGGCCGTCGAGTGGTTCATGGAGCAGTCCATCCGCTGGATCAACGACTCGGCCACCGACCCCGCCTACCTCAAGGCCGTCCGCCGCCACCTCACCGACGTCCTCCACCTCCTGGAGATCTGACGTGCTCGCCCAGGCTTCCCCGTGGCACGCGCACGCCCTCCAGCGCACCGCCGCCGGACTGGCCGAACCCCTGTCCTTGTCTGCGCGGATGGAGTGGACCACGAGGCCCGGCCAAGGTCCCGGAGCCGAGATCCTCGGCCCCGACCTGCGCGGCAAGCGACTCCTGGAACTCGGCTGCGGCCCTGGCCACAACGCCGCCTACCTCGCCACCCGCCACGGTGCCCACGTCACCGGCGTCGACCTGGTCGGGCTGCAGGTCCGCCGTGCTCGCTCCCACTACGGACGGCTGAACAACCTCACCTTCGTCGCCGGCCACGCCCTGCACTACCTGCAAGCCTCCGACGAGACCTTCGACGCGATCTACTCCGTCTTCGGCGCCGTAGGGCTCGTCGCCCCAGAGCTCCTGCTCCCGGCCATCGCCCAGCGCCTCACGCCAGGCCGGATTCTCGTCTTCTCCGTCCCGCACCCGCAGCGCGGCGGCCGAAGCCCCTCCGGCGACGACCGTCCCCGCCGCGACTACATCACCCTCCCCGACCACACGCGGATTCCCATCGCCCGATGGGAGTTCGCCACCGACCGCTGGGAGAAGCACCTCAGCCACGCTGGCTTCTGGCTCACCTCCGCCCAGGAGTTCCACGACCCCCGTATGGGCCACTGGCCCACCACCCTGCTGATCCGCGCCCGCAAGCTCTGACAGCCGCCTTCGCCCCGCCTCTGGAGGACCGATGCGCCCGCCCTACCTGCTCCTCGACATCGACGGCGTCCTCATACCCTTCCCCGACGCGGACGGCTCGACCCCGGCCACCCACGCCCGCCACGACGTCGTCCCCACCGGCCGTAGCGCCAGCGACCCGGTCACCATCTGGCTCAACCCCGCCCACGGCTCCATGCTCATGGACGTGATCCGTACCGGCCTGGTCACCCCCGTCTGGTGCACCAGCTGGCGGCAAGATGCCACCACCCTGATCGGGCCCCTCCTCGATCTCCTGCCCCTGCCGCACGTCGACCTGCCGCGCCCCCAAATCACCACCAGCCACCCCAACGGCTACCTGTGGAAGCGCGACCACGTCGATGCCTGGCTGGGCGACGCCCCCGCTGTGTGGATCGACGACGACTTCACCAGCCTCGACCACGCCTGGGCCGCGGAGCGCACCACCCGTGGCGCGGCGACCCTTTTGATCCAACCCGACCCTCGTGCCGGGCTCCAGACTGAACACCTGGCCGAGGCCCGGGCGTGGGCAGGGCAGCAGCTCACGGTGCGGACTGCTGCACCCGCTGCTCCGAGCGAAACCGAAGCAGCGTGACGCGAACCGGGGCAGAAAGCCTGATGCCCCCGCCACGATGCGTGGCGAGGGCATCTGACCGGGGTCAGCGGTGCCGACCGCGCTCTCCGGGCCTCATGGCCACTGGTGTGGCCGGTGGGTGTGGCGTGGCGGACATGGACGACGTGCCGCTGACGGTGTTTCGCTGCGAGCCGCTTGCGCCCGCTTGTTCGGTTGAGCGGTGATGCGCCAGTTGAGCCGCGGCTGCCCGGCGCCCCCGAGGGCACCATCAATGCTCTGGAGAATCGCCGGTTTCCCTAACCGGCGATGGGGGTGTATTCTCCCCCGCTCGTCTCGGGTTACCGGCAGGTCAGACCGCTACCGCCAACACCTCCTTCTGCCGCGATTCGCCAGCCTCTGCGCCATCGCCCTTGGTCTGTTCTGGTCGTACGAACTCGAGTGTCGCCCGCTTATCGACGGGCGTCGACTTCCCCACACCGGCCGCCTTGGTGACCGTGACCCGGCGCACGAACAACTTGACGAAGTCGCGGCGTTCCTGCGTCGTCGCCGCCTCCCACCACGAGCCCTCGCCCACCGGATCGACGTCTCCCGCGCCGATTGGCAGCCACAGGTGGATCGGGAGCGTGGGCGTCGCCGCCTCCTCCAGCTCTGCGAGGCGTACTTCCGCCTGCTCCATCCGCCCGAGGAGCCGTTCCCGCCGCTCGCGGAACCGGCGTCGGCCGACCGGGTCGTCGTAGTCGCCGGCCTCTTCCCTGTCGTACAGCTCCTCCAGCGCGTGCTTGGCATCGGCGCGTTCGGTGACGAGGCTGCGGCGTTCGCCCACGATTTCCGTCTGTTCCGTCTGTGCCGTGTACCGCCGGGCGGCCTCGGCGAGAATGACCGCTGTCTCGGGGTCGTCCTCGGCGGTCTGGATGAGGGCGAAGATACGTCGGGCTACGTACAGATCCAGGGTCTGCATGCTGATGGTGCATTCGCCCTCGTGCTGGCCCGGCAGCGCCTTCCGGCGGCGGCAGCGGTACGCGGCCTTGTTGGGAGTGGTCGCGCGGTGCGACGTCATCACTGCGCCGCAGTCGCAGAACAGGAGGTCCATGGCGGAGAGCACGGCGTGCCCCCGCGACAGGCCCTTGCCCTGGCCCCTGCCGTCGAGCCACTCCTGCAGTTCATGCCACTCGTCCGGCGTGATGATCGGCGGGTACGCCTGAACCGGCTTCATGGTTTCGGGGTCGCGCTCGATGCGGTAGCTCTCGATGGCGCTGGTCAGCTTGCCGTCCTCCCGGCGCTTGTACACCGGGATTGCCGCGTAGCCCGCGATGCGGGGGTCCCGGAGGATGCGCATAGCCGTCTTCGGGTCCCAGACGCTGTCCTTCGTCTTCTTGCCGACCCTCTGCCCCTTCGTAGGGACGCCGTCGGCGGTCATCTGGGCACAGATGCCCGTGAGGGAGCCCGGGTGCCGGCGTCCTCCGCCCGGCTGGTACGGCATGTCCTTGTGCTTCTTGATCCGCGCCCACATGTCCTGGATCACCGGGACCTCGTCGGGATCGTGCTCCAGGATCTGGATCACGACTGGCCTGCCCTCGGGCGTCATGCGGGTCACCGGGACCATGCGGAAGCCGTGCGGCGGCTTCCCGCCCACGTAGCCACCGAGATCCAACGCCGCCTTCTTCGCTGCCCGGACGGCGTCGCTCTTGTTCTTGCTCTCGCTGTGGGCTGCGTCGAGCCGCAGGATCAGATGGATCAGGTCCATCAGATTGCCCTTGCGGAACTCGCCCTCGGTGAGGCTGACGATCGTCACGCCGAGGTTGAGCAGCTCCGTGACGACGGGGATGGCATCCAGCGGATCCATCCGGGACAGGCGGCTGATGTAGTAGACGACGATGAGGTTGATCCGGCCCTCGTGGCAGTCCTTGAGCAGCCGGTCGAAGTCCGGTCGGCCGTCGCCCGTGAACGCGGATATGCCGAGGTCCTCGTACTCGGTGATGCTGACGGCCCCGCGCCGTTTGGCCTCGGCCACACCCGCAGCGCGCTGGGTGACCGTGCTGACCTCGGACTTGTTGGCGCGCCCCACGGACTGACGCCCATAGACACCTGCATGGATGTCCATGCCGGTCACCACCCCTGGTCTGATCATGGGGGGACTCTAGCTGATTCTTTGCCCCCCCAACTGGTTTCATTCAGGGAACCCCGTGGCACCCCCACCGCGGCTTCGAGACCGTCACGTACATCATCGACGGCGTCTTCGACCACCAGGACTCCAACGGCGGTGGCGGCACCATCACCAACGGGGACACCCAGTGGATGACCGCGGGCGCGGGCCTCCTGCACATCGAGGCGCCGCCGGAGTCGCTCGTCATGTCCGGCGGTCTCTTCCACGGTCTGCAGCTGTGGGTGAACCTGCCGGCGAAGGACAAGATGATGCCTCCGCGCTACCAGGACATCCGCGGCGGCCAGGTCCAGCTGCTGACCAGCCCCGACGGCGGCGCGCTGCTCCGGGTCATCGCCGGTGAGCTGGACGGCCACGAGGGACCCGGCATCACGCACACGCCGATCACCATGGTCCATGCGACCCTGCGTCCCGGCGCCGAGATCAACCTGCCGTGGCGCGAGGACTTCAACGGTCTGGTGTACGTCCTCGCCGGCCGTGGCAGCGTCGGCACGGACCGCCGTCCGGTCCACAGCGGCCAGACCGCCGTCTTCGGCGCGGGCTCCTCGCTGACCGTCCGTGCGGACGAGAAGCAGGACTCGAACACGCCGGACCTGGAGGTCGTGCTGCTCGGCGGGCAGCCGATCCGCGAGCCCATGGCGCACTACGGGCCGTTCGTGATGAACACCCGCGAGGAACTGCAGCAGGCCTTCGACGACTTCCAGAAGGGCAAGCTGGGCACCATCCCCGCCGTGCACGGGATGTAAGCCGGCGTAAGCCTGCGACTCGTCGGCTCTCCGGCTCGACGACCCGATGCCGCGCTCGACGCACGGTCGGCCGCGCCCGGCCCGCACCGCCCGTCCGAGGCTGCTGCGCGGACTGACCTGGCTGGTCCTGCGCCAGCACCGGACCACCCTGTGCTGCGTCCTCGCCC
>NZ_JBSGZO010000071.1:0-26614 GCF_053611045.1 Streptomyces sp. NPDC054841
CTACGGGAGGCTCCGGCGCAGCAGGGGACTCCGACTCATCCGACTGCTTGTCCTCGTCCTCCTTATGGTCCTTCTCCGGAGGCTTCACCTCCTCGTCCTTCTCCGGAGGCTTCACCTCTTCATCCTTCTCCGGCGGCTTCACCTCCTCATCCTTCTCCGGAGGCTTCACGTCCTCGTCCTTCTCCGGCGGCTTCACCTCCTCATCCTTCTCCGGAGGCTTCACGTCCTCGTTCTCCTCCGGAGGCTTCACCTCCTCGTTCTCCTCCGGAGGCTTCACGTCCTCGTTCTCCTGCGGGGGCTCTTCAACTTGGCCGGGGATGGGCGTGGGCAGGGTAGGGGTAGGGACCGACGATCCGGGCCCCTTCGGGGGAGGAACCGGCTGGTCGTGCCTGTCCTGTACGTCTCCGCTCGGACGCTCGAACCACGCCTTGCTGTCCTCGTCGAACATCCTGACGGTCTTCATCGGCTGGTCGGCGGGCTGCACCGCGACAAGGCTGGAAGGCTGGAACGACGACCACTGCTGGCCCTTGTACTTCTGTTGGCCCTGGACGGCGACGGGCGGGGTCAGGGGGTTGCCGCAGGTGCAGCGGACGCGCGGTACGCCGCGATCGTTGACCAGGACGGCCGTGCCGGCCTGCAGGATCGACTGAAAGCTCGTGGCGGCGTTGTTCTTGTACCCGTGGTTGGTGACCCGGGTGTCCCAGCCCAGCCGAGCGGGCGTCAGCGACCGTAGGTAGGCGGGAATGTCGGCTTGCCGGATACCCAGGGCGCCGGCGAAGGCCCTCCCTTTGTCCTTGTTCTGTGTGAGAAAGGCGATCTGCTTCTCGATGTCGCAGGTCGCGACGTTCTGTGTGCCTCCGTACAGCCCCGGGTGCGAACCGTTGACCTGGAGAGGGTTCGTACCGTTCGCGCCGGACGTCGGCGTACCGGAGGCCGGCGACGTACTAGGGGTTGCATGCCGGGGTGCTGGACTCTTGGTGTCCTTGGCCGTCGACGGGGTGAACGGATCGGAGCCGGGCGCCGAGGCGGTCTCGAGGAAGATCTCTCCGGCGCTGCTGCTCCCGCCCATGAGGGTGGTGCCGAGGATCACCGCCATCGCCACGAACGCCGCAGCACCGGCAGTCGCCATCGTGCCGCGCGCACGCCACCAGGGCGACGGGCCTCCACGACCCCGGCCCGGCCCACCAGGTCCGCCGATCCCGGCCGGCGGACCTGACGGAGGGCCCAGTGGAGGCGGAGAGCCTGATGGAGGCGGAGAGCCTGTTGGGGGCGGAGAGCCTGTTGGGGGCGGCGCCGGCGTCTCCGAAACCTGCTCACCTGATGGCCGCCCGGACAGCGGACCGGACGGAGGGCCCGTGGGGCGCTCGGACGGAGGAGGCAGGGAACTCATGACGCCCTCCCCGCATCCAGGGCATGGGGAGAGCAGCGTTCATTCTCATTCGCCCTCCTCATCTCCATAAGGGGTCTCGTATCAATGAGGGGACTCGTATCAATAACGGGACTCCACGTCCGGGAGGCGTGAATCATGGCATTCTCCTCTCGCGAGAAATGACGAAGAAGCCGGACGGCCCGTGTCACTTCACGAGCCGTTCGGCAGCGGGGCACATGTCCCGGAAATCGCACTGCCAGCGCTGTTACCGATGATGTGGTGGGTCCACGTGCTCTGGGTGAGCCCACGTCTCCAGTAAGTCCCGGACCCCGGATCGCGTCATGCCGCTACTTTTCGGGACTTGACAGATGGCAGTGCCGGCAATTAACGATCGATTGCTCCACGACAAAGGCCCGGGTCATGGACCCGGGCCTTGTCTCTGTTTTCCGGACCTCGCGCAGGCCGACGCCTGACTGGGGTGGTTACGCCGCCGGGGCCGGCCGGCCGTGACCCTGACGGGCAGCCACCGTGAAGCGGGCATCGGCCGTCGCTCCGTTGACGGTCACCGCGAGCGTGCCCGTACCGGACCGGAGCCCGGTGAGCCGGCCCGTCGCCGGGTCGTACGCCGCGACGTGCCACGGCTTGGCCCGGTCCGGGTCGCCGACGTACACGTTCGGCGAGCCGCTCCAGTCGGCGCTCACCGGGAAGCCGACCGGCACCTCACGCGCACCGACGCCCTCGCCCTGGAGCACCGTCGCCCCGACGTCGGCGTCCTTCCCGGCGGGCAGCGTCTCCGGGGCGGTGAGCGTCAGGCCGTCGACGTGCGCCCTGGTCTGGACGGACATCCAGTCGGGGCCGCCGTTCCACGGCCGTCGTCGCGCCACGGCCTGCTGGGCCTTGGACACCTGGTCGACGCCGACCAGCGACCATCCGGTGAAGCCGCCCCGGTCCGCCGGAGTGGACGGGTTCTTCCCCGAATTGCCGTTGATCAGGTACGGGACGCCGTCCACGTGCTCGGCGTGGAACGTGCCGACGTGGCTGCCGATGAATCCCGCGCCCTTCCCCGTCGTACGGCGGAAGTCGGCGAGCCAGCCCTCCAGCATCGCCGCCTCTTTGCGGTCGCCGAGCTGGCTGCCCTTCTGCGGCGTGGGGTCGCGCGGCGGTACGTGCTGGATGACCATCACCGAGCCGATCCGCGGGTCGGCGGCGGCCCGGTCCAGTTGCCGGCGCAGCTCCTTGATCTGCGCGAAG
Organism: Streptomyces sp. NPDC054841; assembly: GCF_053611045.1. Lineage (NCBI taxonomy): Bacteria > Bacillati > Actinomycetota > Actinomycetes > Kitasatosporales > Streptomycetaceae > Streptomyces > Streptomyces sp. NPDC054841. The sequence continues at coordinate 2,621 of NZ_JBSGZO010000071.1, forward strand.
CCGCCGCCCCGCAGCCCGAGGCTGGAGGTGTCGAGGGTGATGAAGCGGGTGCCCTCGTGGTCGAACGTCCGCTGCGCGGGCCCGAATTCGGCCACGAAGTTGTCGATCTTTCCGCCCATGACCTCGTGGTTGCCCGGTACGTAGTCCCAGGGCAGGTCGTCGCCCAGCTCCTCCTCCAGGACGGTGCGCGCGAAGGCGAGGTCCTCGGGCGAGCCCTCGTCGACCAGGTCGCCGTTGATGACCAGGAAGTCCGGCTCGGCGGCCTTGATCTCGCGGAGGGTGCGCCGGGCCTGGGCGACGATCGGGCTGCCGGGGCTGCGGGCCACGAACTGGGCGTCCGACATGACAGCGAACCGCCAGTCCCGGCCCTCGACCCGGGCGGCCGGATCGACGAGCGGGTCCCGGTGGACCGGCTCGTCCGGCAGCCCGACGGCCGGCGGGACCTTCGCAGTGAGGTCGTCGATGACGATCTTCCCGGTGTACGAGCGGGACGCGCCGGTCTCGGCGATGTAGAAGCGGTATCCGGTCAGCGGGTACGAGACCCCGGCGGGGACGGCGAATTCGACGTACTTCCAGCCGGTCCAGGTCACGTAGGGCCCGCGCAACAGCTGGTCGGACCCCGCCGAGTCCTTCAGGTGCAGGGTCGGCCAGGCGCCCTTGCCGTCGCCCTTGATCCACATCCCGAACGACTGCGGCTGGCCGTCGACGGGTATCAGCTGCCCCGGCGGGTTGGCGTACGCGGCACGGGTGGCGGTCGACTGGGTGAAGTCGTAGCTGATCTCCAGGCCGGTACCGGTGTGCCCGTCGGCCGTCGGCGCGACCGAACCGGAGGCACGGGCGGCGCTGAACGTCCAGCGGCCGGCGTCGTCGAAGGACGCCACCTGCTGCTCGGCCAGACCGACGGTGACGGCGAGCACCGTGCTCCTGCCCGCCACGGTCGCCCTGACCTGACCGGCCGCGGCCTGGGCGGTACGCGCCTTGACGGTGAAGCCGCCCTCGGCGTTCGGCGTGATGTCGAAGAGGCCGCGGTCGTAGTCGAGCGTCACGTCGGACGGCTCGATCGGCGCGCTGGTGCCGTGTGCGTCGAGACCGACGATGCCGAAGCGCCCGGACGTCTGTGCGTCGGCGAGACCGACCCGCCGGGCCGAGGACCGGATCCGGTCCAGATCGTCGAGGACGGTCAACCGGACGCTGCCGCGGGCACTTCCGCGCTGCGCGGTGACCTTCGTGCTGCCGCTGCGCCCGGCCGTGAACACGCCGTCGGCGCCGGCCCGCCCTACAGCGGGATTCTCCGCGCACCAGCGCGGCGCCCCCGCCGCCGGACCGTACGTCTCGTCGTACCCGGCCGCGGTGAGGCGGCGGGTGAGTCCCGGGAAGACGCGCTCGGGGTGGCCGCCCCTCACCGGGTCGGCGGTGGGCGCGGAACCGGGGTCCACGGCCGTCTCGACCCAGTAGCCCCTGAGCTTTCCGCTGCCGTCGGGGGCGGTGAAGGCGAGGCCGTTGGGGACGGTCCGCTCGGTGCCGTCGGACGGGCTGTTCTCCACCTGTGTCGTGTCGCTGCCCGGTTCGCGGGCGACGAGCGTCGAGGAGCCGCCGCCGTCGAGGTTGATGGCGTTGTACGCGCCGGCCCGCTCCATCATCAGGGCGAGTTCGGTGAGAGTGGTGCCACCGCTGTCCGCCTGGCGGCCGTCCACGCTGAGGACGTGCATCTTGCTGCCGTCCTGCGAGAAGCCGACGGCAGTGCGCGGGGCCGCGGTGTTGTTGCCGCCGCCGTCGTGGTCGACCGGCTCGCCGTCGACGACGAGCAGTTCGTTGGCGCCGATGGCTGTCCGCGGCACCTCTCCCGTGTCCGCGCGCGGGCGGTACTCCATGGCGACCGGGTCGCCGACGGCCAGCCCGGCAAGCGCGTCGGCTCCGGCGTCACGGCCGACCAGCACGGTCGTACCGGCCGGGACCGGTCCCTTGCCGGGCGCGACCGCCGCGGTGGCCACCTTCCCGTCCACGACCGTCACTTCGGCGGTGCGCTGCGCTCCGTCGACGGTGAGGGCCCGGTCCGCCTCGCCCCACTGGGCGTTGTACGCGCCGACGCCGTTCGCCGGGACGTTGGCGGCGTTGAGCGAGGCGAGCGGGCGGGTCCCCGCGGGGAGGGTGAGTGTGCCGTCGAAGTAGAGCTGGAGGATGCGCCCGGCGTCGGCCGGACCGAAGCCGATGGCCCGGTGGTGGCCGATGGCCGCTGAGTTGACGAGCCGGCCGTCGTCGATGGCGACGCCGCTGGGCGCTCCGGTCTGGTTGATGTCGAAGAAGTCACCGTTGATCGCGGCCACCGTACGGCGCCCCGGACCGGGATCGTGCTCGGCGGCGAGCTGGGAGACGGTCTTCCTGGCGGCGACCTTGCCGGGGTGGAGGTAGTCGACCTCGGTGTCGGCGGTGAGGTCGACGGAGAGCGAGTCGACGCGCAGCCACTTGTCGGACTCCAGCCGGTCGTACGAGGTCAGCTCGACGCCGGGGGCGATGGGGCGGCTGGTCCTGGCCGTCTTCAGCCCGTCGCCGTCCGCGATGGAGAGGGTGTCGAAGCCCGCGCCGGGCCCGTCGCCGTCCGGGCCGCTCGCGGCGGGCGGCGAAACGGCCCGCAGCATCTCGGCCGCGGACCGCGCGACGGGCTCGGGCGGCGGCGGTACGGCCTCGGCGGCGGCGGGCCCGACGGCGCCCAGCACCAGGGCCGAAGACACCGTCACGACAAGCACAGGTCTGATGAATCCAGTGAATCCAGAACGTCTGATGAACCCTGGGAACCCTGTGACCCCTGCGAACTTTCTGACCCCTGCAAACCCTGTGACTCCGGCGAACCTTGCGAATCCTGAGGAAACCACGGCGACTCCGGTGAAGGCGGCCCATGTGTGCGCCTGCTGCGCACTCGTCAGCGATTCAGCATCGCCGCGCAAATGAGGCCGTACCAGAGGGCGTTGGCGACGTCGGGGGCCACAGGTCGTGAACATCTGCGACTTACACTCACAGCATGCTGCCATGACGCTACGCTCGGTAGGCAGCGGTGAGCCAACTACCGTGCTGCGAGCAGTCGTTCCCCGAGATCGGCGCAGCGGTATTCGCGCACTGCACGGCAGATCCGCGGACGCACGAGGGGACGTGACCGATGGCCGCCCAGAACCAACTCGACCCATACGCCTCGCCGAGGACCTTCTACGGCTCCGAACTGCGCCGCGAGCGCGAGGGCGCCGGCTACTCGCAGGAACAGCTCGGCGAACGAGTCTTCTGCTCGGGCACGTACATCGGCCAGTTCGAGTCGGCGAAGCGCCTGCCTCAGCCAGAGGTGTCCCGGCTGCTGGACGAGATCTTCGATTCCGGAGAGCACTTCCAGCGCCTGTGCCACCTTGCGCGCAAGTCCAAGCACGCGGAGTACTTCGCGGACGCGGCGGAGCTGGAGCAGCAGGCGCGGACCATCGGCGAGTACGCGCCGATGCTGGTGCCGGGGTTGTTGCAGACGGAGGCGTATGCGCGGGCCCTGATCAGCGCGGCCCAGCGGTTCGAACCACAGGACACGGTCGAAGGGTTCGTCAGGGCACGCGTGGAACAGCAGTCCATTCTCGACGGCCGGATGGCACCACTGCTGTGGGTCGTCCTGCACGAGTCCGCGCTTCGGGTAAAGGTTGGCGACTGCGCAGTCATGGCGGAGCAGCTCGCAAGCCTCGCTGCGGCGATTCGGGCGAACCGGCGCCTACTGGTGCAGCTCCTTCCCTTTGAGGCCGGAGCCGCCGCCTTCCTGAACGGCACAACCATCAATATGACCTTCGGCGACGCACCCCAGGTCGTCTACATCGAGAGCGCCTTCACGGGGCAACTGATCGAAGATCCAGCACTAGTTGCTCAGTACGCCAGGGCCTACGATCTGGTCAGGGCTGCTTCATTGCCGCCGGAAACATCCCTCAACCTGATCGAATCGGCGGCGAGGGACTACGCGAGCCAATGACCCCCGTACCTGATCTGACCACCGCTACGTGGCGTAAATCGTCGTACAGCAACGGCGATGGCGGCGCCTGCGTGGAAGTGGCTGACGACCTCCCCGGTGTCGTGCCTGTCCGGGACAGCAAGATCCCCAGCGGAGACGTGCTTCTGTTTCTCCACTCCGGTTGGTCGACCTTCGTGGACGCGGTAAGGACCGGGTCGATCAGCGGAACGTGACGCCAGGACTCGTACCCATTGCGTGCCTTCTCGCTCACAAGGGGGACGGGCATTCACCTCACCGAGCACGTATGCTCACGCCGCCGAGGCCACCTGCCATGGTCCCGACGGTCGGCCAAGGTGAAGCGGGCCTCGGCCTTCGCCCCGTCGGCCGTGCGCGCCGCGAGCCTTCCGCCCCCCGGCAATGACTGGTAAAGCACACAGTACGCAGAGTATGGTCCCTTGTATGGCCACTAAAAAGGTGACGGTGACGATCCCGGAAGATCTCCTCGATGAGATCCGTGCGGAAGCAGCCGAACGGGGCATGTCGGCGTACGTTGCCGAAGCTCTGCGCTTCAAGCGCGACCGCGACCGGCTCAGGGAGCTCGTCGACTGGCTGGAGGAGGAACACGGCCCGGTCACTGAAAGCGAGCGGGCGACGGCACGCGGCGAACTGGACGATCTCGACGCAGAGCACGAACGCCGCCGGACGGCCCGGAAGAACCGCTCGGGAGAAGCCGCGTGAGCAAGCGAAGCCGTGAGCAGGGGCCGCCGCTCCGGATCTTCGTGCTCGACTCCGAGGCGCTGTCCCAGGCCGTGCGCGGGGACCGCATGATGATCGCCCGGCTGGAACTCGCCGCCCGCGGTGAAGCCGAGGTGGTGACATCCCCCATGACGCTTGTCGAGGCATACGACGGCAGGACGACTGAGCAACGCTGGGACTGGGTCCTCTCTCGCATCAATGTCGCCGACGTCGGAAAGGACGAAGCCCGACAGGCCCGTCGACTCCTGTCCGATACGGGGCTCCATGGCCACAAGTACGCGATTGACGCCGTGCTTGCCGTCGTCGCGCGACGTCAGAAGGGTCAGGTCACCGTCTTCACGTCAGATGTGGACGACCTGGAAAAGCTGGTCCCGGACAGGATTGTCGTCAGGAAAGTCTGACCAGGCCGAGGCCACTGAGCTCGCGCCACACCGGCTCCAGCGCGCCGCCGAGAGCGGGAACGCAACAGTCGTCCTCGAAAGCCTCGGTCCCCTCGATGGCCTCCTGGGCAGCCGCGAACCACGACCCGGCGGTCACGTGTCGAACTCCCCCAGCCAGCTTCGCTTCAGGAGATGGATGGGGAGCTGGTCCGCGACGGCATCGATATCGATGGGGAAGTCGCCGTCGTAGGCCAGACACGCGATCGCCAGCGGACCGATCGCCCACAATCCGCTGACGTCTCCGGCGCGGTCCTCCTGGCTCCAGTAGCCCTTGTGCATTTCGAGGGCTTCGACCAGGGCAGCGTTGAAACCCTCGTGGTCCCGCTTGATGAAGCGGTAGAAGAGATTGATGGGCGGATACGAAATCTGCTGAAGCCAGTCGCGCGGAGCGGTCCGCGCCACGTCGGGATGCGACTGCTGGAACGCCTGCGTGAGCGCCTCCACCATGTCCCCTGGCCGCTCCGACCAGTACGCCTGCAGGGTCGTCACCCAGTGGTACAGATACTCGTCGTGCACCGCCCCGGAGGCCCGCAGTACGTCCGGCGGAACCTCGCACAGTTCGGTCATCCGCTTCTGATCACGGCAGATGACCGCGAACCAGAAAGCATCCAGCCAGTTGGGCGCATTGGCGAACTGACGCGGGCCCATAGCCGGAAGCTGCCGGATCTCATGATGGATACGGCATGCCACCGTTCCCTCACTGGCACCCGTAACCCGGAACAGAGCGGAGCCCACCTGCATCGTGTTAACCACGGCCTCCCAGGTTTCGAGCCGCGACCCCCTGCGATCCACAGCAGATCGCGCGGCCACGGTCACATGAAGGGCGTTCCACAGCGTGTCGATCGCCTGAGGCGAGTTTTCCAGGGACTCGATTTCCTCGATCGTTTTCGTGATCAGAGTCTGTACGGAGTCCTCGTCGACAGTTGCCCGTATGCCGGAACAGCGTACGGGAAATGCCGCTGGGCTTGCCTCCTCCGCCGGGGCGCTCTGTGCGTGCAGACGGCGCATGATGTCCATCAACTCGTCGGGCGGGACGATGGAGAAGGAACGCGTCGCCTCGTCGATATGCGTGAGGCACGACACCACGCCCTTGTGCCACCAGTACACCCGCGGCGAGAGCGGCCCCGGATTGTCCTGGTGGGCTCCGAGTCCGAAAGCGGCCAGGTCATTGACCGCGTCGACGACGTGGTGGTCCTCAATCGGGTGGAACGCGAGGTAGTGACGGCTGGGGACGGTGAACAGTGCGCCCTCTACGGGGAGTTCACGCCCGGCCACTGAGCGGTAGAAGTCGTCGAGCACCAGCGCCTTGCTCGCGACGAACATGGACTCGCCCGACACGATGTGCAGTTCCGCGCCGCTCTCCGTACGCGTGACCTCGTACTCGACGGGCTCCTTGACGAGGTTGGCGCGGCCGGCAGCCCTCAATTGCTCCAGGCCCACTCGGGCGACGGCCTTGTCGTCGAGGAGCCGTACGGAGTCGGGCAGGTCCAGCGCGAGCGTCTCGAGCAGCCCGGGCGCGACGTGCCGGGCGTACTGGAACGAGGCTGCCGCCTCCGGCGGGAGGGCGTCATCGGGCGCGAGACGGAGGTAGGCGCGCGGAAGGATCTGGTCGGGGGTTTCCATTGGTGCCTGAGCGGCGTTGTCGAGTGCGTTGAAGCGCTGCTCCACGAGCTGGGACCAGGCACGGGGGTCGGCACGCCGACAGAATTCAGCGAGGTTGTAAAGGCTGCTGGTGCCCTGAGATGCGGTGACGGTGCCGCCGGCGACCGTGACCGGTATGCCGCGGCCGGAGTGGTACTCGCGCACCAGGTCGCGCAGGTGCTCGGCCTGCTCGATCGACAAGGCCGGAAGGTGAGGATCGGGCGCGGCAGAGCCCTTGCCCTTGGACCTGAAGAACATCGTGGTCTTACTCCGTTCGTGGGGTGTTGGCAGGGATGGTGGAGAGCCGCTCTTGCCCGAAGGTCCGTGCCACGGCTTGCCGACCTCCGACGAAACGCCCGTGCGCACTTTCGCGACGTACTACGTGTCGAACTCGCCCACCCAGGTGCGTCGCAGGAGGTGCTTGGGGAGGTACTCCGACTCGACCTCGATCGGCATGTCCGCGTCGTACGCCATGCAGGCGATCGCGAGCGGGGCCAGGGCCACCAGGCCGTCACCGCTGAGAGCGCGGGCCTCGTCCGTGGTCCAGTACTCCTTGTGCCATGTCAGGGCCGTCACCAGGGAATCGTTGAAGGCCTGATTCTCCCGGCGCAGGTAGAGCTGGAACAGCTCCAGCGGCGGGTAAAGAATCTTCAGCATCAGGTCCGTGCCTGCGATCCGGGCGTGCTGAGGATCGGTGCCGTTGACCGCGGCGACCAAGGTGTCCCAGGTCTCCGATCGGCCGAACCAGAAATTCTGAAGGGTCTCGATCCAGGCGTAGACGTACTCGTCGAACTCCGCGCCGGAGGCGCGCAGAAACGACACCGGGACCTGCGCCAAATGCTGAGCACGCTCGTTCTCGCGGCAGATCAACGCCAGGTAGAAAGAGGTAAGCCAGCTCCCAGCGTGCAGGTAGTCCTGCGGGCCGGTCGCGGGAAGCTTGCGCACCTCGTCCAGAGTCCCGACCCGGCTGGCCACCGGGCCCTCCGGTGCTGTGCCCGCGGCGAAGAGCGCGGAGCCCACCTGCATCGCAAGAACCCACGACTCCCAGGTTTCAAGATCGCCCGCCACGGGGTCCCGGAGGCAATGCCACTTCGCCGCCGAGAGCGAGAACGTCAGCGCATCGTAGCGGTCGTCCTCGGACACCTCGATCCCCTCGATGGCCTCCTGGGCAGCCGCGACGACCGGCTCCATGACCTCCGCCGCGTTGTCCGTACGGAAGTTGTGGCGGGGGATCACGTCGGGAACTCGCCCAGCCAGCCGCGGGTCAGCAGGTGGTGCGGCAGGTAGCCGGACTCGACCTCGATCGGGAAGCCAGCGTCGTAGGCGAGACAGGCGAGGGTCAGCGGTGCCAGCGCGAGGTGTCCGGCGGGGTCGGCGGCCCGCTTCTCATCGGTGGTCCAGTAGGCCTTGTGGAGTTCCAGCGCGTGGCCGAGGGCCTCGTTGAAGCTGTCCCGATTGTTCGTGACAAACCGGTAGAACAGTTGGATCGGCGGGGCGAGAACGGTCTGCAGCAGGCCGCTCGGCGTCTGTACGACGACATCCGGGTGCGACGTCTCGATGGTCCGGGTCAGCTTCTCCGCGAGGTCCGGCCCCTGGAGCCAGTACGTCTGGACCGTGTCCACCCAGTGCCCGACGAACTCGTCGTGTCCGCCGGAAGCGATGCGGTCGAGCGGGACCTGGCACAGCTCGGTCATCCGCTTCTGGTCCCGGCACACCACGGCGAGCCAGAACGTGGTCAGCCAGGATCCGAGATCGGCCGGGCCCGCGGCCGGGAGGGTACGCATCCGGCGGTTGATCCGGCACTCCACGGTGCCCTCGTCCGCGGACACGGCGGCGAACATGGCCGATCCCAGCTGGAGCGTGTTGACCACCGATTCCCACGTCTCCAGCTTTGCCGCGCGCGGGTCGACGGTGCAGTGGGCACCGATGTGGAGAAGGGCGCTGCTGAAGGTCTGCCCGATCGAGTGCGCGTATTCCTCCAGTTCGTCGATGTCATCGACCAGGTCGCCGCCGAGGTACTCAGCCCATTCCTCTTCCGTGGCTCCGGGCGAGAATTGCCGACTGACGATGACGGTCACGGAAGGCTCCTCTGGCGGTACCGAATCACCGTCGTCGCGGTCATGGCCGGAAATCCGGTAGCCGTGTCGCCCGCCGCCCGGGCGATCGTGGCCGCTGCTGATGGTCTGCCTGCCTACGTAGGGAACTCGCCGCACCAATTGCGCCCCAGGAGGGTGGCGGGCAGGTACTCGGACTCGACCTCGATGGGGATGCCCGCGTCGTGGGCGAAGCAGGCGATGGCGAGCGGCGCGAGCGCGACGAGGCCCGGGATCGTGAAGGCTCGGTCTTCCTCGCTCCAGTATTCCTTGTGCCACTGGAGGGCATCGGCGAGCGCACGGTTGAAGCCGGCATGGTCCTTGCGGACGATCCGGTGGAACATCTCCATCGGCGGGTACAACAGCTTGCCCACCGTCTCCGGATCGGCGACGACTTCCGGGTCCGTGCCGTCGACCGCGGCCACCAGCTTCGGGACGAGGTCCTGGCCTCCGAGCCAGTAGGTCTGGAGGACGTCGATCCAGGCGTAGTGGTACTCCTCGAAGCGCGAACCGTTCTCACGCAGCAGGGATATGGGTACCCGGCACAGGGCCGTGATCCTGTCCTTCTCCCGGCACACCACCGCCAGGTAGAAGGCGGTGATCCAGGATCCCGGGTGCACGTACCACTGCGGGCCGGTGGCCTGGAGTATGCGGTCCTTGTGCGCGATGCGGCACTGTACGTGATCCTCGGCCGTGGTCGCGGCAGCGAACACGGCGGAGCTGACCTGCATAGCGTTCACCCAGGCATCCCACGTGGGGAAGATTGACGCCCTAGGGTCCATCAGGCAGTGCGCCTCGGCAAGGGTGAGCGTGGTGCCCAGGGCATCGCCTAGATCGGCGGAGTCCGCCTCCAAACCGTCGATCAGTTCCTTTGCGTTCTCCTGGAGCACGGCGAGGCCCGCTTCCGCGTTCCCCGTGGGAAAGGGATGGCGGGGGATGATCGAGACCAACGCGTTTCTCCTTAGAAGAGCTTGAAGTGCTTGAGCTCGGCCCCAGCATACTTACCGGTGTTCTCGGAAGCCTGGACGAGGACGTACTGCAGGGTCTTGTTCTTGATGGCCGCTCTGATCTCCTTGGCGTACTTGGCGTCATCTGGCGACATGATGGCGCGCTGCTCCATATCGGCCAGGATCGTGCGGACGTACTCGATGGTTCCCTGCTTCACCATGGTGCCGCTGTCGATCGCACCATTGCCCTGGCGCCAGTCCAGTCGTGCACTGGGACCCTTCGCCTCGACGATGATCAGGTTTCCATCCTTGTCACGCCAGAGCTGATCGAACCGCTTGGACCCGTTGGGAGTCTCCGGCAGAGGGGGGTCGTCGACCTCTTTGGCCCCTTCGAACTCCCTCTGCAGGAGCATGTGCTGGCGTGCGGCCTCCTCGCCGAGGGCCTCGCCGAGCTTGCTGTTGTTGGAGACGCCCGCGCCGACCGTCTCGTCGAAGTGCTTCTGCGCATCGGCGAGCGCCTTCGCGGTCTCATCGGTCGGGATGTCGTCGAAGTCCTTTCGGGCGTTGGTCAGGTCCATGCCTGCCACGCGCTTGGCCGAAACGTCGTCGAGGTGTTTGAGGCCTTGCGGATCAACCGTGTCCCGGCCCCGTACGAGGTCCTCGAGGTGGTACGTCTCCGGATTCGCGTACGGCAGGTCGTCGGCGGCCATCCAGCCTCCGCCCGGCTTCTCGACGAGCTTCGGCAGGGTCTGGCCGTCGACCAGTTCGGTGGAACTGTTGCGCTTGCCGAGCCCCCACTTGTCGTAGTGCTCCGCGCGCCAGACCGGGTCCTCGTTGGCCAGCCGGACGTGCTCGCGGGTGATCGCCGCCCGTTCTGCGGGCGTCCGCTCGCTTGCCGGCTTCTCACGGGCAGCCTCGTACTCCGCGCGGTGGGCCGCCTCGTCGCCCACGCGTGCCGAGTCGTCCGCTCCGTCGCCCAGATCGTCCAGCCCGCCCCCGCCTGGGGTCTCCGGGTGGCCGCCACCCGGGACGCCGTTGTCGGCAGTGGAACCGCCCGGAACGCCGTTGTCCACCGTCGAGCCGCCCGGCACGTCCCGGCCGCCGCCACCCGTGCTCGGGCCCTCCGAGTGGCCCGCGCCGCCCGTCGGGGCGTTGTCGCCAGTCCGGCCCCCGCCGCCCGCAGCGTTGTCCAGGTTGTTCGTCGGCATGCGGTCGCCCACGCCACCGCCGGGAGCGTTGTCCCCGACGCGGCCCACCGGCATGTTGTCGCCCACACCGCCACCCGGCAGGTGGTTGGCGCCGCCGCCCGGCGTGCGGTCGAACGTGCCTCCGGCCGGCGTCTCGTCGCCGACGCGGCCGATGTCGCCGAGGTCGTTGCCGAAGCTGTCGCCGAGGCGGACGGCATCGTCGCCCCGCCCGCCGACGCCAGCCAGGACCGGCGCCTCCTGGCGGGCAGGGGTGTCCACTCGCGGGTTGTCCGCGCCGGTGGTGGGGTTGGCAGGTTTGCCCTTGGGGGCATCCTCAGCGCGCTGGAGGAGGCTGCCGTCTTCGCCGTACAGATTGCCTTTGATGTCGGTGTACTTCGCCGGGCTGTCGTCGAACGGCGTTTTGACCGTGTTCGGCGGCAGGATGGTCGTGCCCTCGGGCAGCTTGATGTTGCCGTCCGGCAGCTTGATCGCGCCCTCCGGAACCGCGGCTCCCTTGGGCAGCTGAATCGTTCCGTCAGGCAGCTTGAGCGAGCCCTCCGGCATGCTGAACGCTCCATCGGAGATCTGCGGGACCTCGACCTTCCCCATGCCCTTGAGCGCGGCCATCACATCGCCGATCTTCGACACGCCCGCGCCGGCGCCCTTGAAGACATAGGTCATCGGGTCCACGGCCCGGCCGGCCTTGCCTGCGAAGGACAGCGCCTTGGCCGCCGCGCCGACCTTGCCTGCGCCCGACGCCGCGCCGCCCGCGCCGCCGGTGAAGACTGTCGTCAGGACGTTGAAGGTGACCGCACCGGCGGCACGGCCCGGCTTGGAGCCCCACTGGTCCCAGGCCAGCAGGGCCTTGCCGGTCTCCTTCATCGCCGTACGGGACTCCCGCAGCCAGCCGGGGAGCTTGTCGTCCGGCATCGCCATGTACGCGGCGCCCACAACTGGAGTGACGGTGATCGCGATACCGGTCAGGAGCTTGCCCAGACCGGTCCAGGCCTGCCCGGCCGCGTCCCAGCCGTCGACGCCGACCAGCGTGCCCAGGCCCTTGATCGTGCCCCAGACGCCGTCGACGAAGAAGCCCTCCAGGAAGTCGCCGGCGTGCTCCCACACCTGCCACGCAGGCGTCGACTCCTCGACCGCGTCACCCCAGGGCAGGCTCTCGGCCTGCTTCAGCATCTCGGCGTCGTAGCCGTACATGCCTTCCTTGTGGGAGCCGTCGTCGACCTTGAGCGGGTCGCCGCCGACCAGGGCGACGATCTTGGCGTGGCAGGCCCGCTCGGCAGCCTGGAACTGGGTCCACACCTCGGCAATCTCATTGCGGCGATCAAGGTTCTCCTCGATCAGATCGCCGTCCTCACGCCACTTGTCGTCCTTGGAAACCTCGTCACGGAAATCGACGGCGTCCTGCCGGAGCTGGTCCAGCTTGGCCTTCAGCGGGCGAACGTCACTGGCATACGTACTCAGTGCACCCGCGATGACGCCCAGATCGGAACTCAGGGTCGCAGCCTTGTCCTTGACCGGCTGCGTGGTGGCGAACAGCTGCTCCGCCTCCGGCGCCTTGTAGAACGCCCGCAGCCCGCCGAAAGTGGTGTGGACGTCACCGGCGGCAGTCGTGATCTTGCCCCCGGCGCCGGACAGTGCCTTGATCTTCTGGTCGAGGACTTCCAGGTTTCCGGTGAAGACCGGGACCTCACCCGGGTTGACCGGTGCGTCGCTCACTTCTTCTTCCCCCCGAGGTCCTTCAGCAGGTCAAGCCGGACCGCACGCGCCGCGTCCTGCGCCTCCTTGGCCTGGTCCAGGTCGCCCTGGACGTACTCGTTGGTGGCCGTGGCCGCGCCCAAAACCGCAGCCTGGATGCGCTTGGCCATCGCCTCCAGATCCGGCTTGCGCCCGTTCGCCCATTCGGCGAGCGCCGCGGCGACCGGTCCCAGCGTGTTCTGCCGCAACGGCGGCCGCCCCGGCGCCACCGGACCCTGCACAGGCGCCCCGCTGTAAGCCTGCGAACCCGGCACCGCCGTACCAGCCGCCTGAGCAGCCCCGGACACATCCGACATAAGGGCCGTCAGCACCTTCTCCAGATCCCCGGCATGCGTGCCAACGACCTTCAACTGGCCCTGCACACCCTGGGGCTGAATGTCCCACGCCGTCATGAACGCTCCCCCTGCGCAATCACCCTGCTACCGCCGCTCCGACATCCGCGGCGTACCCCAGAGGAACGTTTCCTCTGGGGTACGCCGGATACGGTCAGCCGATGTTGTCGACCGCGGCCTTCGCCCGCGCAAGCGTCTGCTGCGCCGTCGCGTCGTTCTTCTCCAGCGTCGTCTTCAACAGGTGGATGATGTTCCGCACCTCTTGCGAAGTGCTGTACCAGCGCAGCTCCTTGCCGTGGTACTCGTCGGCCACGCCGTCCGCCGCGAAGTCCTTCATCGCGTTCTTCACGTGCGTGTCGCGCGCCGTGATCACCTGCTCCAGCTGCGCGATCACCACCTGGATGTTGCCCTGCGCCTCGGTCGACGCACCCGTGTCGTACGAACGACGGTCACTACCCGTAGCCATTGGCTGTCACTCCCCGTGAGATCCGAACCCGAACACTTCCGCCGCACAAGCCGGTACCGGTCAGCGGCCCGAGAACCGCGCCGCGTCGAAATTCGCCGCCGACATCTGCGTCTTCGCGTTCTCACCCTGCTCCTGGTCGCCCGAGGCGAACGCGGCGTCCATCCCCGACTGGCCACCAAGAATCGCCGACAGCGAGCCGTTCAGAGCCGCGGTGATCTCGTCCGCGCGCATCTTGAACGAGTCGAACATCACCTTGCCCTGCCCGTTGAACTTGCCCTCCAACGGCTGTGCGGCCTGGATCAGCTGACGGATCAGCACTCCCAGGTCCGTGCTCGAACCCTGTGACTGCGACTGCAGGGTCGACAGAACCTGCGCCCCCATGTCGAACTTCATCGGACTCCCCCCGCGGACCGGACGATCATTTGCAAGTCATCCCTATCAACTCAGGCGTCACAAGTGCAATTAGCAATCGCGCCACTGTGACCAACTCCCGACAATGTCGCATCAGATGTGGGCAACAGCACGCAAATGACGGTCACTTGGCGTAGCGGCCCAAGCCTCACTCGCCCTTCAGATGCCGCACCAACCGCTCGAAGTCCCGCCACGCCGACAGGTCCCACTCCTTTCCCAGCAGCGGGTAGTACAGCGCGGGACGTGTCCTCGGACCGAGCTGTACGGGCGCCTCCTCCAGCGGCGTACGCCGGGCGCGGTCGCCGGGCAGCGCGCGGACCTCCTCCGCGCCGAGCACGAAAGCCACGGGTACACCGGGCCCCTCGAACCGCGGTGGCACCGCCAGGTCGCGGCGGGCTTTGCGGAGCTGTACGAGCATCGACTGGAGGCGGTGGCGGGTCGCGAGCACCTCCGCGGCCCTGGGTACGGCGGCCAGCGGTGGCTCCTCACCGGGCCCGTAGCCGAACGCCAGCGTGACCTCCTCCTCGACTCCCGCCTTCGTGCGGCGGACGAGGACCGTGGCGAGTCCCGGCCGGTCCGGGCTGCCGACGACCACGAACCAGGTCGGCTCGGGTGCCCGCTCGAAGGCGACATCGGTCAACTGACGCGGCGACCAGGGAAGATTGGCGGGCTCCGAGGTGCCCCAGCCGGCCGGAGGCTCGCCGGTGAGCTCACGCCACACCGACTCCAGCGCGCCGCCGAGTACGAGACGCTCGTCCGCGGGGTGGACCATGCGGAAGGTGAGGGCCAGCTGGCGCTCGCCGGTGTCCGCGATTCCCTCCTGGTAGGAGGCGGCCACCGGGGTTTTTGGGTCGTCGGCGGTCGCGCCGGGCCCTTCGACGATGGTGAACATCCCGTCCTGCCAGCGCAGTACGGCTCCGGACAAACCGTCGTAGTAGCCTTCCCGCTCGTCCTGCACGACCCAGCGGGACGGCCAGCCGCTCAGGCTGTGCCGTACGGCTGGGGAGAGCGTGGTGCCCGCCGGGGTGACGACCTGGAGGCCCAGCCCGGCGTTGGCGGCGGCGCGGAGCGCGTCGGAGAGCCAGGCCGTCATGGCGACGACCGGCCGGTCCTGGATGACGACGGCGGCCTTGTCGGTGAGGACGTCGATGGCGGGCTGCGCGGCGGCGGGCGTGGGCGCGGCGCTCACGCCGTCGCTCTTCACCACGGCCAGGTCGCGCGCGGCCTCCGGCGGCCAGACGGAGCCGCCGACCAAGGAGGCCAGCCGCGCCGCGAAGGTGCCCGCGAGCCGCTCGGCCTCCTCGACACCGGTGGTGGCGCGGGCCTCCGTCCACCAGAACGGAACCGGGGGCGCCGTGGCGCCGAGCAGCCGCTCTGCCTCGCCCGCGACCTGCACGAGCATCGGCGCCTCGACGGAGACGAGGGGCCGGCCCTGCTCGTCGCAGAGCTGCACGACGGCGCCTTCGCCCGCCGCGTTCACCAGCTTGTCGGGCCCCCCGGAGAGCAGGCCCGCGAGCACGCTCAACGGATCGGGCATGCGCTGAGTGAGGGCGATGACGTCCTTGGTCATGTGGTCGTCGGTCCTTCGTCGTTCGGGTGGTGTGCCCTACGCACACGGCGCGGGATGGTCGCCGGTTGCGTCACTCGGCGGAGTACACGGTCTGGATCAGCCGGTTCGGCTGACCCCTGCGGATGAACACTCCCCGCCCCGGCGGCTGCTGGGAGGCGTACACGCCAGGGAACAGCTGGCCCTCGCTGCGGTCGCCGGCCATCAGGACCGCCGACGCCCCCGACTCGCGCAGGCCCTGCACCAGCGGCTCGTACATGCCGCGCGACGCGCCCGCGACGCGGCGCGTCAGGACGAAGTGGAGGCCGATGTCCACGGCCGACGGGATGTACGGCAGGAACGGGGAGAGCGGCGACTGGCCGGCGGTGGTCAGCACGTCGTAGTCGTCGACGAGGACGACGATCCGGGGACCGCTGCCCCAGCTGCCGGGCTCCAGGTCCTCGAGGCGCGCGCTGTCGTCGGGCAGCCGCTTCTCCAGTTCGGTGGCGATCCCGGCGGCGAGGCCAGCGCACATCTTGGCGTTGTACGCGTAGCCGCCGTTGAACTCCTCGGGGATCGCGCCGCGCAGACTCCGTCGCGGGTCCATGATGGCGAAGACCAGCTCGTCCTCGGCGTAGCGCTCGATGAGACCGCCGGCGATCGTCTTCAGCAGGTTCGTTTTGCCGCACTCGCTGTCACCCATGACCAGCAGGTGCTGGTCGTGCTGGAACAGGTCGAGCAGGACAGGCGCGAGTGCCGTCTGGTCCAGGCCGATCGGCACACGCTTGGGTTCGGCAACCGGGCCCGGCAGGAGATTGGGCTCCAGGACGTGCGGCAGAACCCGTACCGGCTGGGCGACCTCCCCGCTCCAGGTGGCGCGGATCGTACGGGCCGTGCGCTCCAGGACCGCGCCCAGCTCCGCGGTGTCGGCGAGCCCGTCCGTACGGGGCAGCGCGGCCTGCGCGAAGAGCTTGCCGTCGGTGAGGACACGGCCGGGCTCGTCGGGCGACAGGGTCTCGGCCAGCTTGCGGTCGACGCTGGACTCGCTGGGGTCGTTGAGACGCAGCTCGACGCGGGTGCCGAAGTTCGACTGGGTGGCGATACGGACGTCGTTCCAGCGGAGCATGCCCGCGACGACGTGGATGCCGTAGCCGCTGCCGCGCTTGAGGATGTCGACAACGGCGTCGTCCAGCTCCTCGAAGTCGTCGCGCAGCGCGCCGAAACCGTCGATGACGAGCACGATCTCGGCGGAGGCCAGCTGGGGCAGCCGGCCCGCCGCGTGCAAGGTGCGCAGCTGGTCGACGGAGTCGATGCCGTGGTCGCGGAAGAGGTCCTCGCGGGCCGCGAGCATGCTCCGCACCTCTTCGACGGTGCGGGCCGCGCGCTCGCGGTCGGCCCGGCCCGCGATACCGCCGACGTGCGGCAGCCCCGAGAGGGCCTGGAGACCGCCGCCGACCAGGTCGAGGCCGTAGACGCCGACCTCCTTCGGAGTGTGGGTCAGCGCGAGCGAGAGGACGAGCGTGCGCAGGAGCGTCGTCTTGCCGGACTGCGGGCCGCCGATGACGGCGGCGTGGCCGCCGGCCACCGTGAGGTCCAGGTACCACTGGCCCTGCCACTGCTTGGTCGGGTCGTCGAGCAGACCGAGCGGCACCTGGAGCGGGCCGCTCCCGCCCTCCCCCAGAGCTTCGCCTGGGCGGTGCCCCCACCGGCCACCACCCCTCGACGAGCGCGCCGCGCGCCCGCGCTCATTGGCGAGCTGCATGCCGCGCGGGCCGACGTCCAGGGGGCCGGCGACCGTGTCCAGGGCGATCGCGTCGGGAAGCGGGGGCAGCCAGATACGACGCACCGGACCGGCGGCGTTCTCCATCTGTCCGACCATGACGCCCATCTCGGTCGGCCCGGTCTCGCGGCGCCGCATCGCCGGCTCCTGCGGGCCCGGACTGTCCGGCTCGGCAAGGGTGTTGTAGGCCTCGTACTCGAGGGCGAGGGGTCCGGTGTCCTCGTCCTCCGCGCGCTGCACGGGACCGCGGTAAGCGCCCGAGACATAGCTCGCCTTGAAACGCTCGTAGTGGCTGGTGTCGACCTTGAGGTAGCCGAAACCGGGCAGCGGCGGCAGGTGGAAGGCGTCCGTGGTGTCCAGGACGGTACGGGACTCGTCGGCGGAGAAGGTGCGCAGCCCGAGCCGGTACGAGAGGTAGGTGTCCAGGCCCTTGAGCTTGCCGCCTTCGATGCGCTGGCTGGACAGCAGCAGGTGCACACCGATGGAGCGGCCGATGCGGCCGATGGACAGGAACAGATCGATGAAGTCGGGTTTGGCGGTGAGGAGTTCACCGAACTCGTCGATGACGATGAACAGGTGGGGCAGCGGGTCCAGGTCGGGCCGCTGCTCGGCGCGCAGCGCGGCGTAGTCACCGATGTCGGCGACATTGCCCGCGTCCTTGAGGACCTGCTGGCGGCGCTTGACCTCGCCGGCGAGCGAGGCGTGGACGCGCTCGACGAGACCGGCCTGGTTCTCCAGGTTGGTGATGACACCGGCGACGTGCGGCAGGTTCGCGAATGGCGCGAAGGTCGCACCGCCCTTGTAGTCGACGAGGACCAGGGCGAGGTCCTGCGGCGGGTGCGTGGCGACCAGGGCGAGGACGAGGGTGCGCAGGAGTTCCGACTTTCCGGAACCGGTGGCGCCGACGCACAGACCGTGCGGGCCCATACCGAGCTCGGAGGACTCCTTCAGGTCCAGCAGCACCGGCTCGCGGGAGTCGCTGATACCGATGGGCACGCGGAGGAAGGCGCGTTCGCCGCGCGGCGCCCACAGGTGCGACAGATCGAGCCGCGCCACGTCGTCGATGCCGAGCAGATCGGCGAAGTCGACGGGCCCGGACAGGGGTGCGTCGACGAGCGACTCGGCGGACAGGCGCAGCGGCGCCAGCATCCGGGCCAGGCCCTCGGCGAACGGGATGCTGACCTCGTCCACCGTGCCGTGGGCGCTGATCGGCTCCTGCTCGCGCAGGTCCTCGATGATCACCTGGTCACCGTCGACGGTGATCCGGACGCCGACGTGCCCCGGCTCCTGGACCCGCTGTTCCAGCAGGTGCAGGACGGTGACGCCCATCTCGCGCAGGCCGACCGCGTCGTCGGGGCGCGGCATGTCGACGGCGTCCTCGCCGTGTCCGTCGGTGACGACGAGCAGCCGGGACGTCATGGACAGGGCGTCCTTGCCGGCCAGGCCGCGACACACCTCGGCGGCGTAGGAGGCGCGGCGGCGCAGTTCGGGGCCGATCTGCCGGGCGAGCCGGTGCGCGTCGGGTGCGATACGCCGGGCGGCGACGGGGCCGTCGAACTGCTCGGTGTCGAGCAGATGCGGCATCCACTTGGCCCACTCCCAGTCCGCGAGCCGGTCGCCGGGCACGGCGAGGGCCATCGCCACGTCGTCGGGTGCGTGCATGGTTGCGGCCTGGACGAGCAGGGCGCGCGCGACGCGCAGACAGTCCTCGCGGGGACCGATGACGCTGATGTTGCCAATGCGGTCGAGCGGGACGGTGAGCGGGAGTTCGGTGCCGGTGCGGAAGCGGGCCGTCAGCGCCGACGCCTCGTTGAGCATGAACTGGTCGGGCGGGGTGAGGACCGACGAGCCCTGCTGGGCGATCTTCAGATCGCGTACGGGCATCTCGCCGGTGCCGACTCGCACGCGCAGGAAGTCGGCGTCGGTGCGGCGCCGCTCCCACAGGCGGGCCGGGTCGCGCACGATGTCGTACAGGGCATTCGGCGGCGGGTTGAGGACGTCGGCACGCTCGCGCCGCTCGCGCTCCTCGCCGGAGAGCTCCTCGCGCAGGTCCTCCAGGTAGGCGAGGTAGGCCTCGCGCTGGGTGCGGCGGGTGCGCTGGGCCTTGCCGCGCTGGGAGAAGACGAGTGCGATGGAGCCGATGATGGTGACCACGAGGATGATCGCGCCGAGTGCAGCGAACTGACTGTTGCGTACGACCGTCATCATCACGACGGACGACATGACGCCGGCGACGGGCAGCAGCGACATCGCGATGTTGCCCGACTTCCCCTCGGGGAGGTTGGGCGGGGCCTCGATGGTGCGCGCCTCGGAGGCGGCCGGGGGTCGCGTGGTCCTGGCCGGGCGGTGGATCAGTCGGGTACTCATCGTCGTCCGTCATTCACGGTCGGGCTCGGCACGGTCGGGCTCGGCATCTGGGTCAGTGGCGCTTCTGGGAGAGCTGGAAGGCGTCCGCGGCAATGCGGGTGGCTGCTTGCCTGGTCGAGCGGGCGAGCAGTTCGGTGCGGATCGCGCCACCGGCCGCCAAGTGCCTGTCGTACGGCAGGATCTGGACGTTCACCCCGGTGGACTTGAGCGTCTGGGCGGCCGCGTCGAGGTCGAGTCCCGAGTGGGGTACCTGCTCGGTGAGCACGACGACCGTGCCGGCGACCATGTGTGGGGGCAGCCCCCGCATCCACTGGAGCACCGAGTACGTGCTGGTGATGCCTTCCAGCGTGGCGGGGGCGGCCAGAACGCGGGCCTGGGCGGCGGAGAGCGCGACCCGGGCGACTTCGGCGGGCAGCGTCTCGCAGTCGACGACCGTCACACCGAAGTAGCGGCGCAGCGCGACCATGGCTCGCTCGTACGCCCTGGTGTCCAGCATCGCGCCGATCTGGCCCTGACTGCCGGGCAGCAGCCAGGCGTTGTCGGGCAGCTGGACGAGGTAGCCGGTGACGTCGAGCAGCGACATCTGCGGCTCGACGATGTCCGCGACATCGCCGGTGGTCCAGCGCAGCGTCTCGGCACCGAGCCGCAACGGCAGCGAGCCGAGCGCCGGATCGGCCTCGACGAAGAGGACGGGATCCTGCCGGTAGTGCGCGTACGTGGTGCCGAGCAGCGCGGCCACGGTCGACTTGCCGGCGCCGCCGCGGATGGAGGTGACGGCGATCTGCCGGCCGGTCGTCACGGGCTGCTGGAGCACCTGGGCGGTACGGGTGGCTTCGGCGACCTCGCGCGCAGCCGACGAGGAAACGGTCCGGCGCAGAGCACGGACGGCGCGCGAGGCGAAGGGCTCTCCGCGCTGCGGCTTGCGTCCCACGCCGGCGAGGCTCTCGTCGACCACGGGCCGGGAGTCGGGGGTGTGCTGCGGGCGGGTTCCCTGGCCAGAGGCGTACGCGGCCGAGGCTGGGGCTGGGGCCTGGGCCTGCTGTGGGAGGTGGCCCTGGGGTACCGCCTGGCGCTCCTGCGCCGGGTACGGATACCCGGGCGTCAGGGGCGCGCCGGGCGCGGGGACACCGGGGCCCTGGGCGGGCTGCCGGCCGTCGGACGCCGGGGTGGCGGGTATCGGGCCGGGCCTCTGGGCGGGAGCGCCCGCAGTCGGTGCGAGAGAGCCGTGCGCCGTTGGGGCACCAGGCACGGGGGCGCCGGGGCCCTGCGCCGGCTGCTGGGCCCCGGAAGCCTGCGCACCCTGCTGGGCGCCGCCCCTCAGGTCGCGCAGCACATCGCCCTGCCAGTTGTCTCCGTTCGGCATGTCTGCCCTTCTTCTTCCGCCCTGCTGCCCCGCCCGGAGCGCCTGCGCGTTGACTCAGAACTTGTTGAGCAGCTGTCCGTACACGCCGAACACACCGACGGCGAGCGGGAAGAACCCCACCATGCCGATGGATTCGACGAGATCGGCCGTGCGCCGCAGCCGGACCTGCACATGCTCGGGCGGCTGCACCGCCAGAACGAGCAGCGGCAGCACCGCGGCCGCGCACAGCACGGCGAGCGGTCCGGCGCCCCCGGCATGCTCCATCCACAGCATCACAAGGCGTACGACGAGGAACGCGGCGGCAGCGAAGAGGGTCACCACCTCGGCAACGAGCGGGAAGGCCCGCGCTCTCGACAGGAGCACCACGGCGACGAGTGCCGGCAGCGCGACGGTCCAGACGGTCGGCCTCTCGGCCAGGGTGAGCAGCCAGCCGGCGGAGGCCGCCGAGACCGCGGTGACCATCGTCGCGAGGGCGAGGCCGCGGTGCGTGGCCGCGAGCGCGTTCTCCACCTGGTGACGGCTGACGGAGACGCCGCCCGAACGGCGGTCGTCGAGTGCGGTGAGCCCGCTCGCCATCAGGGCGACCCTCGGCAGCACTCCGAGCAGCACCACGGAGAAGACGGCCATGACGGCGCCGAGCCGGGCTGGATCACCCTGGACGGCGGCGACGACCTCCCACACGACGACGATCGCCGCCGTGGCCACGGCGCCGATGAGCCCGCCGCGGCCGAGCGGCGAGAAGTAGCCGAGCAGCACCAGCGTCAGGATCAGCGCGCCCACGACGGCGCCGAGCCGCACGGCCCCCGACCAGTCGTACGCGTCGGCGGCGGTCCACGCGGTGACGATGCCCAGCCCGCCAGAGGCGAGCAGGAGCGCGGTCGCCAGGCCCCGGTTGCCCTGCCCGACCTTGGCGACGACCGCACCGGCCGCCAGGAGTGCGAGTGTGACAGCCGCGAGGGAACCGGTCAGGGCCTCGAGCGCAAGCTCACGACGGGCGAGCAGCGCAGCGATCACCGCGAAGGCGACGGTCGCCACGCCCGCACTGGCCCGGCGTGCGGCGGGACGCCAGCGCCAGGCCTGCAGAT
Organism: Streptomyces sp. NPDC054841; assembly: GCF_053611045.1. NCBI lineage: Bacteria > Bacillati > Actinomycetota > Actinomycetes > Kitasatosporales > Streptomycetaceae > Streptomyces > Streptomyces sp. NPDC054841. The sequence continues at coordinate 24,769 of NZ_JBSGZO010000071.1, forward strand.
CGAGGTCGTCGGCCACCTGGTCGGTGACGTCATGCACCACGGGAGCGGGCGGCGCGGAGTGGGTCCTGACGAGCCGGAGCATGGCGCCGTCGGCTATCCCGGCCGACGCCAACGTGCTGTCGTGCGGCAGCGCGGAGCCGTCGGACGTGATCAACTGCCGTGTCATCGGGCGCGAAGCAGCCCGGTCGTCCAGCAACTGCAGGATGTCCGGGAGCAGTTGTCCGATCGGAGTGTCGGAGGGCAGGACAATGTCGGCCCGGCGTCGCTCGCCGACCAGGGTCACCCTGCTCAGTTGCGCCCGGGAAGTCGTTGCTGTGCTCACCACTTACGGGAACCTATCATCGCGACGTTGTGAACTTGCGGGCCAATCGGACATACCTGCGCTGCCGGCCTTCGCTCATTCCCCTTCCAGGAAACTCTTCCTGTCACGGCGAACTCTTCCTGCATTTCACGGGGTTACTGCGAACTCTCCAGGATCGGCGGATTTCTACGGTTTCGCCGACGTCGCCTACTTCGCCGGCCGCTCGTATTGCGCCTGGCGTTGCTGCTGCTTCTCCTGCTCGGCCTTCTGCTTCGCCAGCGTGTGCTGAAGGAAGGACCACCCGACGCACCCCGCACACAGAACGGCAGCGATGGCGATCCCGGCGAATACCTTCCCGAGCCGCTCGTCCGCCGTGCGCCGCGTCCGATGCGCCCCGAAGAGCAGCGCGTCCCTCATCCTGCGCCGACGTACCGCCACCGACTCCAGCAGCTGACTGTCGTAATCCCGTGCCATCCGTCGCCCGTTACCTCAGACCCCCGTTGTTTTGCCTCTGCAACATAAAGCATGGGGGAGTAGGCAGTACACCCTGGGGTCGCCGGGTACGAGTGGGTCAGGAGTGGGGATTTGCAGCTTCCTCGTCCTGCCGCGCGCGACAAAACTCCAGATCACGGTGAACGGCGTGAAGATGACCAGCGAAAGACGGGCTCCACCAACCCTGATGACGTCAGCTCTTACCGACCGGCCAGGTCCTTCACGGCCTCGAGGCTCGGAGCCTGCTCAAGGGAGCCGGGGACGATATGGCTGGGCTTGGCGGAGTCCGAGTCCCGAACCAGCTCCGCGAGCGCTGCCGTCGGGGCGATGCCACGGGCCTTGGCCTCGTGCAGCTTGGAGACGTACAGGGCCCCCATGTTGAACGCCTCGTCGCCTCCCGCACGCCGGACCTTCCAGTCGGCTGCGTCGTCCTCGTCGTTCGCCCATACGTAGCCCAGAATCGTCCCCTGCCGGTCCGCCACGGTCACGTGCTGCACCGGCTTGTCCGTGGTGGTCGCGTAGCGCGGCGGGCTGTCGACTTCCTCGAACGGAAGCGGCTCGGTCATCCGGGGAGAAACGCGTCGTTTCCGGCTCATGGTTGCGCCTTTCGCCTGCTACTACCTGCGCAGGACTTCGCCGTAGACCTGGATGACCGAGCCCCGCTCGTAGCGGTGGGAGACGAGCCGGAAGAACAGCTGTGCCGCCTCGGAGTCGAAGGGAACGTAGCCGATCTCGTCCACGACCAGCAGCGCGTACCGGTCCAGCCGAGCCAGTTCCTCGGCCAGGCGCCCGACGGCGTCGGCGTCGGTGAGGCGGGTCACCCACTCGGCCGCGGTGGCGAACTGCACCCCGTGTCCCGCCTGGCGGGCCCGCATGCCCAGTGCGATGGCCAGGTGCGTCTGGCCGGTCCCGGGCGGGCCGAGGAACACCGCGTTCCCGTGGGCGGCAAGGAAGTCCAGGGTCCCCAGGCGGGCGACGGAGTGCCATTCGAGAAGACCTTCACCAAGGGCGTCGACATCTACGAGGTGCAGGCGATCCTGACGCAGTTCGTGG